>JALWTY010000058.1 GCA_026993265.1 Desulfobacterales bacterium | reverse complement strand
CGGCGAACAGGGCCAGTTTCGCGTGGGCCAGGAAGGGTTCGGACACTTGGTAGAAGGCGAGTTTCTGGTCCAGGTGGCCGCTGAGCATATCCAGCAGGAAGGGGGACGCGAACATGAGCGCGGCCGAGGCCGCGGCCGTGAACCCCAGGGGAACCAGGGCCAGCCGCCGCAGCCGGTTGACGAATGTGGCCAGTTCCTGCGAGATCTCCACGGCAGCTTATGGCAGCTCGTCCCGGATGAACTCCACCGCGTTTCTGAAGATGGCGAGGCCGTCGCCCTCCTCCGGCAGTTCCTCCCTGGTCCAGCGGGGATGCTGGGTGTAGTGGACAAAGGCCTCGGGATGGGGCATGAGCCCGAAGATCCGTCCCGACCCGTCGCAGATGCCGGCGATTGCGCCGGGCGAGCCGTTGGGGTTGGCGGGGTATTCCATGGTCGGGCCCCCGGTTTCCGGATCGGCGTAGCGGACCGCGGCGAGTTTCTTTTCTTCTATCGCGGTCATGGTCTCGTCGTCCCTGGTGACGAATTTGCCTTCGCCGTGGCGCACCGGCAGGTAGATCCTTTTCATGCCGCGGGTGAACACGCAGGGAGAGTCCGGATCAACGGCCAGGGTGACCCAGCGGTCCTCGAAACGGCCGGAATCGTTATATGTGAGACTGACGAGCCGCTGGTCGTAACGGCCGCCGAAGCCGGGGAGCAGCCCGGTCTTGACCATGAGCTGAAAGCCGTTGCACACCCCGAGGATGAGCTTGCCCGCCTCGATGAACCTGGTTATCTGCGCGAACACGGGTTCGCCCGTGGTCTTAACTTTGGCGTATTTCAGGCGGTGGGCACCGGCCTGGCCCGCGCCCAGGTCGTCGCCGTCGAGAAACCCGCCTGCCAGGTTGAGAAAGTGGTAGCCGTCCAGGGAGATCTCGCCCTCGATTATCCGGCTGATGTGGACGATGTCGGCCTCGGCCCCGGCGAGCCTGCAGGCGTGGGCCATCTCGTTTTCGCAGTTGGTGCCGTATCCGGTGATGACAATGGCCTTGACTGTCTTGCTCATCTCGTCGTTTCTCCGTATATCTCAAGGTCGAGCCGGCGGAAGAACCCTTCCATGAACTCACGCCTGCGCAGGGCCTCCTCGCGGCCGGGGCGGGTCAGCATCCGGCCGGGTATCCTTTTCAGTTTCACCTCGTATTCCCGCCAGGCCGTGTCCTCGCGGCTGTAGGAGCTGGTCTGGGCCAGGTCAATGTCGCTGTTGTGCAGCCGCGCGCCCACCTGGCCCGCAAAGAGAAAGGCCCGGCCAAGCCCCACCGCGCCGAGGGAATCGAGCTTGTCGGCGTCGAACAGGATCTCGGCCTCCAGCCCCTGCGGCCGGTCGTGGCGGTTGCGGAACCGGTGGCTCTTTATCGCCGCGGCCACCGCCCTGATGTCGTCTTCGTCCACACCGAGGCGGGCGAGGATGGCGGCCGCTTTTTCCGCGCCCACCGCGGCGTGGCAGACCTTGCCGCGGCTTTCGTTCTCCTCGGCCCGGCCGATGTCGTGGAGCAGGGCGGCCATGCTGACGATGTCGGGCCTGGCCCCGAGCCTTGCGGCCAGATCCAGACCGTTTTTTTCCACCCGCAGGGCGTGGTCGAGACCGTGGCAGCCGTCGTCGCCGTACAGGGGCGCGGCCGCGGCGATTATCCGTTCCCGCAGAAGCGGATCAACAGCGTTTTTGCCTGTCATGAATCCGTGGCGGCTTTGGGTTCAGGAGACATGAGACGGGAAACAGGAGACAGTCAGTGGATGCGGCCTTCGGCCGCGGTCGTTTGCATGGTCCGCCTTGTAACGATCGGCAACTGTCAACCTCCTGAGCCCCTAAGTCCCTGAACCCCTAAACCCCTAAACCCCTAACCCAAACGCTTACGGATTCAGAAAAATGCTTTGTGCGATTTCGTCGATCCTGATTTTTAGCAGCTCGACCGTTTCTTCGCCACCCTGTTTCCCGTTTTTTTCAATACCGGCCGCAGGCAGCGGGTCGAGGTATAGGGCGCGGAGGTATGCGGCGGATTCCTCTTCGGAGAGCGGGCCGCGGGTCAGCGCCAGATCACGCAGCCGGCGCATGAGATCGTTTGCGCGGTTGTACGGGGCAAGCCCCTGGTCGGCGAGCCAGGAGCGCGGGGAGAACTCTCTTTTTACCCTGTCCGTGAACCCCTGGCAGTGCGGTTCGTGGATGAGCGCGTAGTGCTCGGTCCGGCTTCCGTCCGGCGCCGTTCCCGTTCCCCGGGCGAGCGGGTAGGCGCGGCAGGCGGCGGGCCGGTCGGCGTATACCCGGCAGCCCGCCTCAGTTACGAACGGGCAGCGGCCGCCGTCTTCCTCGTTCATGGCGAGAAGCACCTGCGGCAGGGGCTCTTCGGGAATGACGGCGGTCATGGCGTGGCGCTCGAGAAAGAGGGCCCGGCTGATCCCCAGTCCGCGGCTCAGGCGGATGACGTCGTAGGGCGAGAGAGCAAGTTCGAGATCCCGGCAGCACTCGGTGAAACAGGCAACCCCGGGATGGCAGGCGAATGAAAAAGATCCGTCCGCGGCTATCTCGCGGATCTCCGCCCGGATACGGTCGCGGGGCATGGATCATTCCCTTTTCCCGAGCACGTCGAGCAGCGGGCTTGCGATGAATATGGACGAGTAGGTGCCCACGATGATGCCCGAGAGCAGGGCGAAACTGAAGTCGTGGATCACCGACCCGCCCCAGACGAACAGGGCCGCCAGCACCAGCAGGGTGGTGAGCGAGGTGATGGACGTCCGGGCCAGGGTGTCGTTGATCGAACGGTTGATTATGTCCACAAAGGATGAGCCCTTCATCTTCTTCATGTTCTCGCGGATGCGGTCGAAGACCACCACCGAGTCGTTGAGCGAGTAGCCCGCCAGGGTCAAGAGGGCGGTGACGATGAGCAGGGTCAGCTCAATATTGAAGATGTAACATATCCCGAGCACCACGACCACGTCGTGGAAGGTCGCGGCCGCGGCCGCGACGCCGAAACGGAAGTCGAAACGGAAGGCGAGATAGACCAGCACGCCCGCAAGGGAGATGAGAATCGCCTCGATGGCTTTTTCCCTCAGTACAGCGCTGATGGAGGAGCCGATCTCGGCCCGGCTCTCTTCCTGAAAGCCCTTGTCGGCCAGGCTTTTGTTCAGGGCCGCGGTTATCCGTTCGCTGTCAGCGCCCACGGTTTCCCGCGATTTTTTGAATTTCACGATCAGGCGGTTTTCGTTCTCAACCTGCTGGGGCATGGCTCCCTTGATGCCGGCGTCGGCCAGGGCCTTTCTCACCTCTTTCAGGGTGAAGGGCTTTTCCGCCTTGTACTGGACGATGGTGCCGCCGGAGAAATCCACCCCGAGGTTGGCCTTGCCGCGGATGATCTGGACAAAGGCGAAGAGCCCGATCAGGACCATGACCGTGGAGATGGTGAAGGTGATCTTCCTGATGCTCATGAAGTCCACCCTTGGCTTGCCCACCAGGCTCATGAAGGTCAGTTTCTTCAGTCTGCCGCCGGCTATGAGGATATCGTAGATGAGCCTCGTGCCGAACAGGGTGGTGAAGAGGTTGAAGATGATGCCGAACGACAGGGTGACCGCGAACCCCTTGATCGGGCCGGTGCCGAAGAGGAAGAGCGCCATCGCGGTTATCAGGGTGGTGACCTGGGAGTCGACGATGGACCAGAAGGCCATGGCGTAGCCGCTGTCTATCCCCGCGGCCAGCCCCTTGTTTATGGCGAATTCCTCCCGCATCCGTTCGAAGATGAGGACGTTGGAGTCCACACCCATGCCGATGGAGAGGATGATGCCGGCGATGCCGGGCAGGGTCAGGGTGGCGTTCATGGTGGCGAGCCCGGCAAAGAGGAGCAGCACGTTCAGCATCAGGGCGAAGTCGGCGATCAGCCCGGATACCCGGTAATAGACGATCATGAACACCAGGACCATGGCCGCGCCCAACAGGCCGGACATCAATCCTTTCTGGATGGAATCACGGCCGAGGGAGGCTCCCACGGTGAGGTTCTGGACGATTTCCACCGGCGCGGGCAGGGCGCCCACCCTCAGGACGATGGCCAGGTCGTTGGCCTCCTCATAGGTGAAGTTGCCGGTGATCTGGGCCCGGCCGCCGAGGATCTTTTCCTGGATGACCGGCGCGGACCTGACCACATCGTCGAGGATGATGGCGAACCGTTTGCCCACGTTCTTTTCGGTTATCTGTCCGAAGATGCGGCCGCCGCGGCCGGTGAGGTCGAGGCTCACGTAGGGTTCGTTGAAGGTGCCGCCCACCATCACCCGGGCGTCCTGGACCATGTCGCCGGTCATCATCACCGGGCTCTTTATCAGAAGCGGGGTGACGCGTTCGATACCGGTCTGGGGATCTTTCCGTTTTTCAAAGTAGATTTCGGTGTTGGGCGGAAGCTTGCCCTCAAGGGCGATGTTGAGCTTCCTGCGGCCGTCGCTTTCCTTCCACTTGCCCGCAGCCTTGACCTGGCTGATGAGCCCGTTCAGGTCGACGCCCTTTTCCTCGTAGAGGAGCTTGAACTCGAGCTGGGCGGTCTGGCCGATGAGCCTCAGGGCCCGTTCGGGGTCCTTGACGCCGGGAAGCTGGACCACGATCTCGTCGGTTCCCTGGCGGACGATGACCGGCTCGGCCACGCCGAACTGGTCGATGCGGTTTCTGATGACCTCGAGCGACTGGTTGATGGCGTTGTCGTCGATGAAGCCGCTTTTCTCCTTGCTGAGCCGCAGGTGGATGCGGGGGAAGCTGCCCTTGTCATGTTTTATTTCGTAGGTCAGGGCTGACTTGAAGTTTTCGTCGAGCTCCTTCCTGACCTCGTCGATGGCGCCGGTGTTGGGGATGGTGAAGACTATTTCGTGACGGCCGCCGGCGCCCGGCGTGCGCACGAGCGAGATGTGCTTGTCCGCGAGCGCCTGCTTGAGATCCTGGGCCGCAAGCTCGAGGGTGTTTTCCTTGGCCTTTTCGATGTCAACCTTGAGCACCAGGTGCATGCCGCCCTGGAGGTCCAGCCCCAGGTTGAGGGCGGCCGGGGCCAGATACTTTGTCCACCATCCGGGCAGGGAATCGGTGAAGGACGGCATCACGGTGACGCCGGAAAAGAGGATGGCGAATACGAGAACGGCTATCTTCCACTTGAGGTGCCTGTACATTACGGAAAACTCCTTCCGGTTGCCGGACGTGTCCCCGCCGGAGATGCGCGGGCGGCGGGGTTGCCGGTTCATGCGGGTCCATCAATTTTGGCCGCGATTATAATAACTGGGTGGACAAAAGGCAAAAGTCAAAAGGAAAAAGTTGAAAAAAAGGGTTGCGGCCGCTTATCATAGTCTCTTTTCCGTAAAGATCCATTCCCCGGATATTTTCCCGGAGCAGAAAACGCCCATGCGAAGCATCAAGAAAGAATTGCGCGGCCTGCCCGCGCGCGACCTCGCCGCCATCGTCGCCCGCGCCGCCTGGGAGAAGAAGGGCATCGGCATAATGGTCCTCGACGTGGCCGCCATCGCCGGTTATGCCGACTATTTCGTCATTGTCAGCGGCCGCTCCACCCGGCAGGTGCAGGGGCTGGCCCGCGCCATCGACGACGCGGTGGGCAGCCGCAGGCTGTCCGCCGCCAAGGTGGAGGGGCTTGAAGAGGGGCACTGGGTGCTTCTCGACTACAATGACGTGGTGGTCCACGTCTTCTATGAGGAAACCCGCGCCCTCTACGATCTCGAAGGGCTGTGGCATGACGCCGGGCGGGTGGCGCTCGCCGATCTCGGCATAGGGGAAAAACAATAATGAATTACAGACCGGTACTTCTCGCCATTCTCGACGGCTGGGGGGCGGGCAACGGCGGCGATTCCGACGCGGTGAGCCAGGCCCGGACCCCGAACATGGACGCCTTCCGCCGGGAGTACCCGCACACCCTGCTTGCGGCCCACGGCGAGGCGGTGGGGCTGCCGGAAGGACAGATGGGCAACTCCGAGGTCGGTCACCTGAACATCGGCGCCGGCCGGGTGGTGTACCAGGATTTCACCCGGATAAACAAGGCTATCCGGGAGGGAACCCTCGCGGAGAACCCGGCCATCGCCGCGGCCATGGACGCATCCCGCGGCGCGGCCCTGCACCTCATGGGCCTTGCCAGCGACGGCGGGGTCCACAGCCACCTCGACCATCTCTACGCCCTGCTCGAAATGGCCGCGGCCCGCGGGCTTGAACGGGTCTTTGTCCACGCCTTCACCGACGGCCGCGACACCCCGCCGGACAGCGGGATTGCCTATGTGAAACAGATGCGGGAACGGATGGCGGCCATCGGCTGCGGCCGCATCGCCACGGTCTCGGGCCGCTATTACGCCATGGACCGGGACAACCGCTGGGACCGGGTCGAGCTGGCCTGGAAGGCCCTGGTTGCGGGGCAGGGAAACACGGCCGCCGATCCGGTCGAGGCAGTGGAGAACGCCTACGCCGCGGGCGAGACCGACGAGTTCATCCGGCCCTGCGTCATCACCGGAGACGGCGCGCCCGTGGCAAGGGTGGCGGACGGCGACGCGGTCATCTTTTTCAATTTCCGGGCCGACCGCGCCCGCCAGCTCACCCGCGCCTTCACCGAGGAGGGCTTTTCCGGGTTTCCGGTCGCCGACAGGCCCGCGCTCGCATCCTTTGTCACCATGACCGAGTATGAAAGCGATTTCGATCTGCCGGTGGCCTTTCCGCCGCTCGAGTTGCGCCGGATTCTCGGCGAGGAGGTCAGCCGGGCCGGTATGCGCCAGCTCCGCATCGCCGAGACCGAGAAGTACGCCCATGTCACCTTTTTCTTCAACGGCGGCAACGAGGAGCCCTTTTCCGGCGAGGACCGGGTGCTGGTGCCGTCGCCCCGGGAGGTGGCCACCTATGACAAAAAACCGGCGATGAGCGCGCCCGAGGTGACGGACGAGCTTCTCAAACGGCTGGACAGCGGTGTTTACGATCTGGTGGTGCTCAACTTTGCCAACGGCGACATGGTGGGCCACAGCGGCATCATGGAGGCGGCGGTGGCTGCCTGCGAGACCGTGGACCATTGCCTCGGCCGCATTGCCGCGAAGATCGGGGAGCTGGGAGGGGTCATGCTGATCACCGCCGACCACGGCAACGCCGAGCAGATGCGCGACGCCGACGGCTCGCCCTTCACCGCCCACACCACCAACCCGGTGCCTTTCATCGTCGTGGGCGAGGCGTTCAGGGGCAAGGGCAAGGATAAAAAAATCGCCTCCGGCGGCGCGCTCAGGGACATAGCCCCCACCGTGCTGACCCTGCTCGGGCTCGAGATCCCGGCAGAGATGGAGGGTGGAAGCCTCATCGGAGATTTTGAATGCGTTACCTAAGCACCAGGGGCGGCGTTGAGCCGCTCACCTTCACCGGCGCGGTAATGGCCGGGCTCGCGGCCGACGGCGGCCTTTTTCTGCCCGATCCGGTCCCGGCCGTGGACGAATCAACCCTCGAGCGCTGGGCCGGGCTCTCCTATCCGCGCCTTGCCGCCGAGGTGATCGGCATGTTCACGGACGACCTTGATCCCGCCGTGCTCGCCGGGCTTCTGGACCGTTCCTACGCCGTCTTCACCCACCCCGAGGTGACCCCGCTGGTCGATTGCGGCGGGTTTCACGTGCTCGAGCTGTTTCACGGCCCGACCCTCGCCTTCAAGGACGTGGCCCTGCAGTTTCTTGGCAACCTGTTCGAACACCTGCTCGAACGGGACAACGGCTGGATGAACATCATCGGCGCCACCAGCGGCGACACCGGCAGCGCCGCCATCCACGGCGTCCGCGGCCGCAAGGGCATAAACATCTTCATCCTCCATCCCCACGGCCGGGTCAGCCCCGTCCAGGCCCTGCAGATGACCACGGTCACCGACGCCAACGTCTTCAACATAGCCATCCGCGGCACCTTTGACGACGGCCAGGCCATAGTCAAGGCCATCCTCGGCGACTCGGGCTTCAAGGAACGCTACCGTCTCGGCGCGGTCAACTCCATCAACTGGGCCCGGATCGTCGCCCAGGTGGTCTACTACATCCACGCGGCCCTGAGGCTCAGGCGTGAACAGGGCGCGCAAACCGTTGATTTTTCCGTGCCCACCGGCAATTTCGGCGACATCTTCGCAGGCTATGTCGCCAGGATGATGACCGGCGGGCTCATCGGCCGCCTGATCCTGGCCACCAACGCAAACGATATCCTCAGCCGTTTCGTCAACCAGGGCGTGTACGCCCGCGGCACCGTGGTCCAGACCTTGAGCCCGTCCATGGATATCCAGGTGGCGAGCAACTTCGAGCGCTACCTCTTTTATCTCTACGGCCGCGATCCGCAGAGGGTGGCCGAGGCGGTGAACCGTTTTGCGGCCGAGGGCAGCATCTCCTTCAGCCCGTCCGAGCGGGAACTGATAAAAAGGCAATTCGCCGCAGCCAGCGTCGGCGAGGAGGAGACCCTGGCGACCATCAGAAAGGTGCACGGAGAAAGGGGATACCTGCTCGACCCCCATACCGCGGTTGGTGTGGCCGCGGCCCTGCGCCACCGCCGCGGCGGGGTGCCCGTGGTCTGCCTGGCCACCGCCCATCCGGCCAAGTTCGGGGATGCGGTCAGAAAGGCCATCGGCCGTGATCCCGATCCGCCGCCGCCCCTGGCCGGGCTCGACCGGCTGGAAAGCCGCTGCGAGATCCTGCCCGCGGACGAAAACGAGGTGCGGCGCTACCTGGCGGCCCACGCGCTCACGGGCCGGGAAGGCAAGGGCGGGACTGGCGCCAGGTAATCGTCCCTTCCGGCTTCCGACTTCTTCTTGCAATGCGGCACGCCTGCGGTTTAGATAGTATGCATGGATATCGACAAGCGCATCGCATATCTCCGCACCATTGACCTGTTCGAGCATTTCCGGGACGACGAACTCCGCGGCTTTGCCGAGAACATGAAAGAGGTCGCCCTGCGTGAGAACGACGTCCTGTTCCGGGAAGGGGCCGCGGGGGACGACATGTACATCCTGCTCGAGGGCTCCCTCAAGGTTTACAAGGAAAGCCGCTTCATCACCCTGATCCGGCCGGTGGACTACATCGGCGAGATGGCCATCATCGAGAGCAAGCCCAGATCGGCCACGGTCCAGGCCATCACCCCCAGCATCCTGCTCCAGATAACGATGGAGCAGTTCCACGAGTATCTCTCCAAACAGCCGGAATCGCTGGTTTCGCTGATGCGGACCCTGTCGCAGCGCATCCGCCGCAATACCGAGATCATCGCGGAAGAGTTCGAAAAGGCCAACATCCTCATCCACGACATGAAGAACCTGATGAGTTCGCTGCTCTTCCTCGACATGCTGGAAAAGGAGGTGGGCGACGAACGCCACCGCCGCCTGATCGGCGTCATGCGTCAGGGCCGCGACAACCTGGCCCAGATGATGGAGGAGGCCCTGGCCAACGCCAAGCGCCTCTACCGGCCGAGGCTGTACGTGGAAGAACCTCTCGAGGCCCTGCTGACGGAAATAGTGAACGGCGAGATGGCAGGACATCCTGACCTGGAGGGGCACCGCATCGTCCTCGACATCCGTTCGCCCGGAGTCATGGTCCGTTTCTGCCGTCTCGAGATCAGGCGGGTGTTGATAAACCTGATCCTCAACGCGGCCCAGGCCAGTCCGCCCGGCAGCGATATCGAGGTGAGCCTCGACAGCACGGAAAGCGAGGTTTCGGTGTCGGTGCGCGATCACGGCTCGGGCATTCCGGCCCATTTCCGGGAAAAGATATTCGAGACCCATTTCACCACCAAGGCCAGGGGCAGCGGCCTCGGGCTCGCGTCCTGCCGTCAGGTGGTGGAAAAACTGCACAACGGCAGGATAGACTTCGCCGACGCCGACGGCGGCGGCACGGTTTTCACCTTTTCCCTGCCCAGGGACGCGGCCGGCGCCGCAACCGGACGCGACTGACTTTCAGGTTTTTTCATGGAGGCTGCTGAGGACTATCGCAGGCGGGTCGAGGAGGCCCGCGGCTTCATCGTCTCCCGGGCCGGGGAGATTCCGGGGCTGGTCATGATCCTTGGCACCGGCCTCGGCGACATGGCCGCCCGGCTCGACGATCCGGTTGTCATTCCCTACGGTGAGATTCCCAATTTCCCCCGTTCAACCGTGGAGAGCCACAGCGGCAACCTGGTGATCGGCCGTCTCGCCGGCTGCCGGACCGCGGTGCTGCAGGGACGTTTCCATTATTACGAGGGCTATTCCACCCGGGAGCTGACCCTGCCGCTCAGGAGCCTTGCCGCGGGCGGGGCCCGGACCTTGGTGGTCTCCAACGCCGCCGGCGGCCTCAACCCCGGTTTCGTTCCCGGCACCCTGATGATAATCACCGACCACATCAACTTCATCCCTGACAATCCCCTGCGTGGCCCCAACGTGGACGAGTGGGGTCCGAGGTTCCCGGACATGTCAGCGGCCTATACTCCGGAACTGTCCGCCGCGGCAATGGCGGCAGGGATAAGGGCCGGCGTTGCCCATCTCGAGTACGGCACCTACTGCGCCATTCCCGGCCCCAGCCTGGAAACCCCGGCCGAAACCAGGTTCCTGCGCCAGGCCGGGGCCGACGCCGTGGGCATGAGCACCGTGCCCGAGGTGATCGTCGCGGTCCATTCCGGCATGCGGGTGCTGGGGATATCGGTGGTATCCAACGTCAACGATCCGGACAACTTCGTTCCCATCATGATCGACGACATCATCGCCAGGAGCAGGGAGGCGGCGGCGGACCTGGAACGCCTCCTCCTGGAGCTGGTGCCGGAACTTTGCGGCAACGGGGCGGACGGTTCCTCTGCCGGGACGTGACAGCCGGAAGGAATCACGGGTGCAGGGGAGGCAATTTTTTCAACAGGGCGGAAAAAGGAAGAAAAATGGCGCAGACTGCTGATCTGATAGTTGCTGGCGCGGGCCTGCTTCCCGCGGCCGGAGCGGATGTCCTGGAAAACCACGGCGTGGCGGTGCGCGATGATGTCATCGTTGCGGTGGCCCCGGTAGATGAGCTGGGCCGCCGTTTCCCGCAGGCGCGGGTGCTCGACACTCCGGCCGGGCTGGTCATGCCCGGCCTCGTCAACATGCACACCCATGTCTCCATGAGCTGCTACCGCGGCCTGGCCGACGACCTGCCCTTGATGCGCTGGCTCGAAGACTACATCTTTCCGGCCGAGGCAAAGCTCACCCCGGAGGTGGTCAACCTGGGGGCGAAACTGTCCATTCTCGAGATGATAAGAAGCGGCACCACCTCGTTCTGCGACATGTACCTGTTCAGCGGCGAGGTGGCGAAGGCCGCGGCCGAATGCGGCATGCGCGCCTGGGTGGGCGAGGTGCTCTACGACTTTCCCTCGCCCTGTTACGGTCCGCCGGAAAAGGGGATCGAGCTGGTGCGGGCCATGGCCGAAGAGTGGCGGGATCATCCCCTGATCAGCGTCACGGTGGAGCCGCACGCGGTTTACACCTGTTCCCCCGATCTTCTTTGCGCCCTCAAGGAGCTGGCGCGGGAACTCGATTCTCCCTGGATCATCCATCTCTCCGAGAACCGCGAGGAGGTGGAGACCTCGCAGGAACGCTATGGAGCGAGCCCGGCGTCCCACCTCGACCGGCTGGGCCTTCTCGACGGCCGCACCATCGCGGCCCACTGCGTGATGCTCTCCGATGACGAGATCGCCATGTTCGCGGAACGGGGAGTGAGTGTGGTCCACTGCCCGGAGAGCAACATGAAGCTCGCCAGCGGGATCGCGCCGGTGGCCCGTATGCTTGCCGCCGGGGTTAACGTCGCCCTGGGAACCGACGGTTCGGCCAGCAACAACGACCTCGACATGTTCGGCGAGATGACATCCGCGGCCCTGCTGCAGAAGGTGGCCGGCCTCGACCCCACCCTGCTTCCGGCCGCGGATGTCCTCGGCATGGCGACCACGGCCGCGGCCCGGGCCCTGGGCATGGAAGGCCGGCTCGGGGTTCTGGCCGAGGGCGCGCTGGCCGACATCATCGTCGTCGACACGAACGCCCCCCATCTCACCCCCATGTACAGCGCCGTGTCCCATCTCGTATACGCGGCCAGGGGAGGGGACGTGATCCATTCGGTCATCGGCGGCCGGGTGGTGATGGAGAACCGCGGGATCACCGTGGTGGACGAAGGGGAGGTCACCGCCGCGATGCGGGCCGCGGCCCGGGACATCGAGGCCCTGTTCCGCTGAGGGCGCAGGGATAGTTTTGCCTCTTTCGCCCCTATGGAGTATTATTCAACCTCAGCGGTTTTCACGGCCAACCCCGACTCTGCGAAGGTGCGATAAATGTTCGGACTCGGAATGCCTGAACTCATAATCATCCTGGTGATAATCGTCATAATCTTTGGCGCCGGACGTCTGCCCGAGATCGGCGCGGGCCTGGGCAAGGGAATAAAGAATTTCCGCAAGGCCACCCGCGGCGACGACGAGGAAGACGGAAAGGAAAAACTGGAAGACGGCGGCGACGGCAAGGACGCCTGACCCCGCATCGTCGGGCGGCAGCAGTTTTTCAACGGGCTGATAAACCTCTGGAGGGAGAAAAAACATGTTCGGACTCGGCACCCCGGAACTCATCGTTATCCTGATCATTGCCTTTCTGGTGTTCGGCGGCAAGAAGCTTCCCGAGATCGGCGCGGGCCTGGGCAAGGGAATCCGTTCCTTCCGCCAGGGGCTCAAGGAGGTCGAGGAGAGCGTCCCCGGCGTCTCCGAGGTGAAGGAGATCAAGGAAGAGGTCGAAAAGGTCAAGGATCTCGGCGCCAAGGCCTGACAGCGCCGTGACGGCGCAAGGCCGTCACGGATTTTCAGAAAGGAGACAATCGACGACCAGGGGTGGCGCGCGCCGCCCCTTTCTCTTTGTGCGGGTATGCTCAAGGAACTGCGCATCAGCAATCTTGCCCTGATCGATTCCCTGGAGATCGACTTTTCCGGCGGTCTGGTGGTCATGACCGGCGAGACCGGGGCGGGCAAATCCATCATCCTTCAGGCCCTGAATCTGCTTCAGGGCGTCCGGGCAAGCGGCGACATCGTCCGCCGCGGCGCGGAACGGGCCAGTATCGAGGCCAGGTTCACCGCGGCCGGGGAAAGCGGGATCGCGGAGATGCTCGACGAGATGGACCTCGACTTCGACGGCGAGGTGATCCTGCGTCGGGTGGTCCGGGCCGCGGGCGGCAGCCGTTTCTATCTCAACGGCTCCATGACCACCGCGGCCGCGCTCTCCGAGGTCGCCTCCCGCCTGTTCAGCATCGCAAGCCAGCATGAGCACCAGCGGCTGCTTTCGTCATCCTTCCAGCTCTCCCTCATAGACATCGAGGGCGGGCTCGAGGCGGAGCGGGGAGAACTGGCCGCGCTCCACCGCCGTTACCACGAGGCGCGGGAGAAACTCGCGGGACTGCTCGCAGCCGGGGACGAACGCGAGCGCCGCCGGGAACTCCTGGCCTTCCAGGTGGAGGAGATCAGCGGGGCCGGGCTGGTTCCGGGCGAGGACGCGGAGCTGGAACAGGAGATGGCCGTGCTCAAGGCGGCCGACAGCCTGCGCCGCGGCGGCCGCGAGGCCGTCGAGCTCCTGGACGGACGGGTGAGCGACGATCTCGGCCGGGTCAGGACCATTATCGAGAGGATGGCCGTAACGGACAGCGGCCTTGCTCCCCTGTCCGAGTCGGTGTCCGAGCTGTTTTTCCTGCTCGAGGAGAAGGGGCGCGAACTCAGAACCTGGCTCGACAATATCAGCGACGATCCGGCCAGAATGGAAGATATCGGCGCGAGGCTGGACCTGATAAATTCCCTCAAGCGCAAGTACGGCCCGGAACTGGACGATGTCATCCGCTTCGGGGACGAGGCCGCGCGGGAACTTGAGGAAATAGAGGAAAGCGGCGGCCGGGCCGCCGCCCTGGAAAAGGAGGTGGCGGAGCTTGCCGCCGCCCTGGTTGATGCGGCCGGAAGGCTGAGCGCCGGACGCGCAAGGGCCGCGGACAGGCTCGCCGCCCGGGTGGAGGCGGAACTGGCCGCCCTGTGTCTCGAGCACGCGCGGTTCGCGGTCGGCGGCATAGGCGGCGACGGCCGCGATCTCGACGATATCGGCCCGTCCGGCTGGGACCGCCCCGAGTTCCTATTTTCCGCCAATCCGGGCGAGGATCTCCGGGCTCTGGCAAAGGTGGCCTCCGGCGGCGAACTCTCCCGGGTGATGCTTGCGCTCAAGTGCGCCATGGCCCGGCGGGACCGGGTGGAGACCGTGATATTCGACGAGGTTGACAGTGGAGTGGGCGGCCGGGCCGCGGACGCTGTCGGACGGAAGATAAGCGAGCTGGCCGGCCATCATCAGGTCGTCTGCATCACCCATCTGCCACAGATAGCGGCCCGGGCGGACCAGCATTTCCGGGTGGAAAAGGAGGTTGCCGGCGGCCGCACCCTGACCGGGATGACCATGCTCGACGAAGCGGCCCGCAGGCAGGAACTCGCCCGGATGCTGGACGGCGACTCGGCCGGGGCGACGACAATGGCATATGTGGACGAACTCATGGCCAGACGTGGAGGGAGCGAATGACGGCCGGGAGGACGGCGACCGCGGTGGCGCTTTTTTCCGGCGGCCTGGACAGCATCCTTTCCTGCCGGGTGGTGGCGTCACTGGGCGTACGGGTAAAGGCGCTGCGGTTCGTCACCCCCTTCTTCGGCCACGATCTCTGGCTGAGAAAGGATGAGTACGAGGCTGAGACCAGGGAGAAGTACGGCATCGACGTGGCCCTTGTGGACATAAGCGACGACTACATCCGCATGGTCGCCGACCCGGTCCACGGTTACGGAAAGAATTTCAACCCCTGCCTCGACTGCAAGATCCTGCTGGCCTCCAGGGCCAGGGAGTACATGGAGCGCCACGGGCTCGACTTCATCATCAGCGGCGAGGTGGTGGGGCAGCGGCCCATGAGCCAGCGCCGCGACGCCATGCGCATCGTCGAGCGCGACAGCGGCTGCGAGGATATTCTTCTGAGACCCCTGTGCGCGAAGAACCTGCAACCGACAAAACCGGAGAGGGAAGGACTCATCGACCGGGACAGGCTGCTCGGCTTCTCCGGCCGCAACCGCAAACCGCAGATGCGCCTTGCCGAGGAGTTCGGCATCAGCGACTATCCCTCTCCGGCCGGCGGCTGCGTGCTCACCGACCCCATAATCGCCGCGCGGATAAGGGAGTGCTACCAGGACGGCAACATCCCCACGGCCGACGACCTGCTCTTTGTCCAGGCGGGCCGTCAGTTCCGCCTGCCCGGCGGCGGCTGGCTCGCCCTGGGCCGCAACCGTGGCGAGAACGCGAGAATCGAAGCCCTGTTCAGGCCGGGCGACCTGCTCCTGAAGATGGCCGGATGGCCCGGACCCACCGGTCTCCTCCGGCGGCCGGGATCGGCAGGAGACATCCGGGAGGCCGCGGCTCTGCTGAAAAGGTTTGCCAAAAAAGGAGCGGAACGGGACAGGGCCGGGGTGGCGGTATTCACCGGGCCGGAAGAAAAGGAGGCGCGGGAGGTCATCATGGTCGCGGCCGCAGTCCCTGGCGTATGAGCTTGGCAGCCCGTTGAAAAACTGCCGCGTTCCTCTGATTCTGCGTCAAAACCCGGTTCAAAATGTGCATCAGCATCCCGAATCCGTCACGGATTCACTCCCCTTGAAAAAGCGCAGCCGCAGGGCGTTTGTCACCACCGACACCGAGCTTGCCGCCATTGCCGCGCCCGCGATCATCGGGTTGAGGGCCGGGCCGCCGAAGAGGCGCAGGAGCCCGGCAGCCACTGGAATTCCCACCACGTTGTAGGCAAAGGCCCAGAACAGGTTCTGCCTGATGTTGCGCATCACCGCGCGCGACAGTTCGATGGCGGTGACGAGCCCGGTAAGCTCGCCGCGCAAGAGCACTATGTCGCCGCTTTCCATGGCCACGTCGATGCCGGTGCCCATGGCGACGCCCACGTCGGCCCGGGCCAGGGCCGGGGCGTCGTTGATGCCGTCGCCCAGCATGGCCGTGACCCGGCCTTCCCGCTGCAGACCGGCCACGGTCTCGGCCTTGCCCTCGGGCGCGACCCCGGCGAGAACCCGTTTTATGCCCACCCTTGCCGCCACCGCACGGGCGGTGCGTTCATTGTCGCCGGTGAGAAGCACCGGCTCTATGCCCATGGCGAAAAGCCCTTTCACCACCTTTGCGGCCTCTTCCTTTACCTGGTCGGCGATGGCGAACATGGCCGCGGCCCGGCCGTCCACGGCCATGAACATGACCGTTGCGCCCTGATCGGCCAGTTCCCCGGCCCTGGCGGAGACGCTCTCCGGCAGGCAAGCCCCCTCCGACTCAAGCAGGCCGCGGTTGCCGATCAGGATTTCTTTCCCGTCAACCGCGGCCCGGATGCCCGCGCCCGGCAGGGCGGTGAAGGAGCTGCACGCGGGTATGGCCGCGCCTGTCTTTTCCGCGTAGCGGACCACGGCCGCGGCCAGGGGATGCTCGCTCATCCCCTCAGCCGCGGCCGCGAGCGCGAGCGTTTTTTTCTCGTTCCCGCCGTCATCCTCAAGGAAGACGAATTCCTCCACTTCAGGCCGGCCGTGGGTGATGGTGCCGGTCTTGTCGAACAGGACCGTGTCCACCTTCTCGAGAGTCTCGAGCGCGGCCCCGTCCCTTATCAGGATGCCGAGCCGCGCGCCCCGGCCGGTGCCGACCATGATCGAGGTGGGAGTGGCAAGCCCCATGGCGCAGGGGCAGGCGATGACCATCACCGCGATGAATATCCGCAGGCTGAAGGAGAAACCTGCGCCCGCGGCAAAGTACCAGGCGAGGCCGGAGACGAGGGCGATCCCCATGACCGCGGGCACGAAGTAGAGGCTGATGCGGTCGGCCAGGTTGGCGATGGGTGGCTTTGAGCCCTGGGCCTCGCGCACAAGCGAGATTATGCGGGCGAGAACCGTGTCCCGGCCCACCCTGTCGGCCCTGATCCTGACGACGCCGTTGTGGTTGAGGGTGCCGCCCGCGACCCGCTCGCCCGGCCCCTTGGCCACGGGCATGGACTCGCCGGTGAGCATGGACTCGTCAACGCTGGTTTCACCTTCCTCGACCACGCCGTCCACCGCGATCCGTTCGCCAGGGCGGACCAGGATCAGGTCGCCGGGCTCGATCTCGGCCGCGAGTATCTCCCCGGTGCTGCCGTCTTCCCGGACGATGGTGGCCTTTTCCGGGGCCAGGTCCATCAGCTCCCGGATGGCGGCCGAGGTCTTTGTCCTTGCCCTGGCCTCAAAGTATTTTCCCAGCGACACCAGGGCGATTATCACCCCGGCCGATTCGAAGTAGAGGTCCCGGGCCCTGGCGTAAGGCTCGATGCCCATCATGATCTCGGTCAGGTTCCAGACGGAGTATACAAGGGCCGCCCCGGTTCCCACCGCGATCAGGGAGTCCATGTTGGCCCCGCCGCGGAGCAGGGCCGGAATCCCCTTGCGGTAGAAGTGGCGGCCGCTGTACATCACCGGCAGGACAAGGGCGAGCTGGAGCAGGGCGAAGCCGAGCGGGTTATGGTCCGGGTCCACGGCCGCGGGCAGGGGCATCCCCAGCATCTCGCCCATGGAGACGGTGAGCAGGGCCGCGGCAAAGACCAGGGCCGGGACGAGTTCCCGCTTCCTCGCCGCAAGCGCTTCCTGTTCCCGCTGTCCGTGATCGTCCGCGCCGGTGGCGGCCGCGGCCGGGCTGGCGGCGAATCCCAGTCCGGCGATGGTTTCGCGTATCCGGCGCAAGGTGGTGCGCTCCGGGTCGAATTCCACCCTGGCGCTGCCAGTGGCCAGGTTGACCCTGATGGAGGAGACCCCGTCCATCGCGGCGACAACCTTTTCGATCCTGGCGGCGCAGGAAGCGCAGCTCATGCCGCTGATCTCGAGCATGACGCTGTCCGGCCGGGCCGGATCGCTGAAGGTGAAGCCGAGGCCTGCGGCCCGGGCGGCTATTTCCTTTTCCGAGACCTTTTCGGGATCAAACTCCGCCACTGCCGCGGCCGCGGCCAGGTTGACCCTGATGGAGGAGACTCCCTCCATCGCGCCGATGACCTTTTCGATCCTGGCAGCGCAGGCGGCGCAGCTCATTCCCTCTACCTGCCATCTCTTTTTCGTAATCATGCTTTGCTCATGCCTTGTGCAGCAGTTTACAAGTTCAGGGGGATGGGGGTATTGTTGCAGTAGCTTGGGCCTGCGGCAAATCATCGCCTCAGGCGGAAACGGCATGATACCCCGGAGAAGAGGAAGAGAAAATGGCTGAAGTGAAGATCAAGGGCATGCGCTGTCAGCACTGCGTGGCCTCGGTGACCGCGGCGCTGGAAAAGATCGAGGGCGTGAGCAACGTCAGGGTGGATCTCGAGGCCGGAACCGCGCGTTTTGATGCTGACCGGGAGATCCCGGCCGAAAAAATCGCCGCAGCCATCGAGGCTATCGGTTTCGAGGCCGGGTAGGCCGCGGCCGTCTGCGGACCGGGAGCGAGGCCAGGCGGCTGATGGCAGCCTTCAGCCTCGCGGCCGAGGAGGGGGCCGGGCCGCTGGTGTCGTTGAGGCCGTGGATCTTTCTTCCGTAATAGCGTGAGGTGGCCCCGTAGTCCACCTGCAGGGCCGAACCCTCAAGCGAGACCCCGGCGAACAGGCCGCGGCTGCGGGAAAAGGAAAGGATGCCCGCCCGCATGGTCGCGTCGGTGGCGGCCTCGCTCTGCCTGCCCACCGGGCCCGCGGCCACGGCGATGTCGCCGCCGAGGGTGAACCTGCCCCTTCTTATCACATCAACGCTGCGGCTGGTGCGGAAGACCAGGATGACGTCGGTGGCCTGCACCCCTATCTGCCAGCCGACGCTGCCGCCGGAAAAGGTTATCAGATAGGGATTGCCCCAGCCGTTTTTCTTTTTCAAGAGGAGCACGCCCCGGCCGAAGCGGCCGCCGACGATGAACCCGGCCTTGACCACGCTCGGGATCACCGCCACTGCTTTCGCGTTTCTCAGCAGCCGGGGCGGGATGCTCTGCTCCGGCACCCTGGCCATCTCGTTTATCACCATGACCGCGTCCGCGACCCTTGCCTCTTCCTCCTGGCCGGCCATGGCCTGCGGCGGCCATGAACAGACGGCAAGCGTTGCAAGGAAGACCAGAAGTATCTTCTTCATCATTGTTTCAGTCCTGAAAGAGGTTGCCGAGGGTTCCGAGCACCGATCCCTCACCCCTGGCGCCGCCGGGGGTGCCGGTCTGGGGCGCGGCCTGGTGGATCCGTCCCGCGAGTCTCGAGAAGGGCAGGCTCTGAAGCCACACGTGGCCCGGTCCCTTCAGCCGGGCAAAGAAAAAACCCTCGCCGCCGAAGATGGATGACTTGATGTCGCCCGCGTACTGGATGTCGTAGTCCACGCTGCTGGTCAGGGCCACGAGGCAGCCGGTGTCCACCAGCAGGGTATCGCCGCCGGCGAGTTCCTTCTCGACGATGGTGCCGCCGGCGTGGACAAAGGCCAGGCCGTCGCCCTCCAGGCTTTGCATGATGAACCCCTCGCCGCCGAACAGGGCCACGCCGATGCGCTTCTGAAAGGCGATGCCGATGCTGACACCCTTGGCGGCGCAGAGGAAGGCGTCTTTCTGGCAGACGATGCGGCCGTCGTACTCCCGCAGATCAAGAGGAATGATCCTGCCGGGGTAGGGAGCGGCAAAGGCCACGTGCCCCTTGCCCGCGCCGTTGTGGGTGAACACGGTGCAGAAGAGGCTCTCGCCGGTGAGCAGCCGCTTGCCCGCGCCGAGCAATTTGCCCATCACCCCCGCGTCCCGGCCGGATGCGTCGCCGAAGATCGTCTGCATGGTTACGCTTCCGTCCATGTACATCATCGCCCCGGCCTCGGCGACCACGCTTTCGCCGGGATCGAGCTCGATCTCGACGAACTGCATCTCCTCGCCGAATATCTCGTAGTCGATTTCGTGGGCCGTCCGGCCGGACGCGACCGGCGGCGGCATTGAAGGGGCAGGCTCTTCCCCGGCCTCCCCGGTCAGGCCGGGCATGGAGGCCAGCGGCTGCCATCCGCTCATGCCCTTGCGCCATGCCTGGTCGTCCGGACCGAGACGGCCGTCGGCCAGCATCTCTCTGATCTGCCGGGCCGAATAGGGGCCTTCAGACCTGCCGCCGCGGGCGATGAACCAGTCGCTCATGATTGCCACCTCTGTCAAAGTATGAATGCGATATCAGGATGGGCCTTGAACCCGGCGTAGATGCGGTCGCGGTGCTCCCTGGAGCTGACCAGAACCTCGAGATCGTAGCTGATGTAGCGGCCGGAGGAACTCGTGCCCGAGGGCGAAAAGCTCTCGTATCCGCCAACCACCGCCTCCACCGCGGCTGCGACGAGGTCAGCATCCGCGCCGATGACCTTGAACAGCCACACGCAGGGGTAGGATATCAGTTCCAGGGGCTCGTCCTGTTTCATCTCCATAGCAAACGCTCGCACCATGTGGGCCGGGAACCCCAATTTACCATACAACCCGCCGCAATGGAGCAAAAAAGTCTTGACACCCGCGGGGGAAAGATGACGGAATGAAAGGGCGAGGTGGACAATGTTCGTCGGTATTCTCTTCATAGCCATGACAGCCCTGCTGTTTTTCCCCGGCGCGGCCCTGGCCGTTCAGCATCACGGCGGGATGGAGGGGCTTGTCAGCCACGAGATCGGCCATGTGCTGTTCATGGCCGGGCTCATCATGTTTCTCGTCTGGATCAGGGGGTATCACGAAAAGGGATGGCCCGCATTCCGCTCCAGCCTGTTTCTCCTGTTGCTCTGGAATGTCCTCACCTTCAGCGGCCACCTGCTTTACGAGATGCAGGACGGCTCCGGCTTCATCAGGGATGGCGGGCGCACGGTCGCGTTCCACGCCGGATCAGCCGCTGATCTGTATTTATATCTGACCCGTTTCGACCATGTGCTTCTTCTGCCTGCCATGATCTTCCTTTTCATCGCCCTCAGGCAATGGAGTTCCGTGTCCGTTGTGGTCAAGGGGCCTGAGATGGTTCCCGCCCCCATGAGCGATGACAGGGGCGAGCGATGATCCTGCCGTGGTATCCCGTAGTATTGACTGACGCCGTCGGTTCGGTGTGCGTCCTCGTCCTGGCTCTTTCCTGCCTGGCCACCAGCCTGCAGTGGTACAGAAGGCGGCCCTGGGATCTCTTCCGCCACTATCTCTTTTTTTTCACCCTCTCCCTGGTGGTGTTCGCGGTCTCGCGTTCCGGAGGCCACCTCGTCAAGCAGCTTCTCATAGCCAACGGTTACGGCGGCACATGGCACATGCTTGCTCCATTCACCGGCGCGGTCAACACCGCGACCTTTGTCATCATCTTCGCCATCAGCATGTACTCGAGGCGTGTAGGCCTCGCCCACAGGGAGATAATCAGCTACCAGAACGATCTCGAGAACCTGGTGGAAAAGCGCACCCGCCTGCTCAACGAACAGCTCGAATTCCAGAAACAATTGCTCGACGCGGTGCCCATCCCGGTGTTTTTCACCGACGCGGAAGGAAAGATACTGGGCGCCAACGCCTCCTTTGTCAGCATGTTCAACTGCGTTGGAGAGGATATATACGGCAAGCTTCCGGAAAACACCGAATGCCTGCGGCCCTGCATGCCGTTTCTGGATCTGCGCGCTGCCGGCGGTGATTCCGCCGTAAAGAAGGAAGAAACCGTGATGTGCAACGACGGCGCGCGGCGGGACCTCATCCTGTACTCCAGTCCTTTCTCCGGCTCCGACGGCGCGGTCGGCGGCTTCATCGGCGCTATCATCGACATTACCGAACGCAAGAAGCTCGAGGCCTACATCCTGCAGAGCGAAAAGATAGAGACGGTGGCGACCATGGCCGGTGGCATCGCCCACGAGTTCAACAACATTCTCGCGGCCATAATGGGGTTTGCCGAGCTGGCCGCCGTCCGGGTGACGGCTGACCCCGAGGCAAGCCACGACCTGGAGCAGATTCTTATATCTTCCCGCCGGGCCAGGGATCTTGTGCGGCAGATGCTGGTGTTCAGCCGCCAGAAGAGCCTGAAGCGGGAGCCGTGCGACATGAGCGCGATAATCGCCCAGGCGGCCGCCCTTCTGCGTCACCGCCTCGGGCCCGGGATGGAGATAGAAACGGCGCTGTGCGGCGGGGCCATGGTAATGGCCGATCCCGGGCAGATGCAGCAGGTCTTTCTGAACCTGGGGCATAACGGCATCAAGGCTATGGAGGATGGGGGCGGCGTTCTCTCCATAAGTTGCGGGCAGGTCGTGTTTCCGGACAGGGATATCCCCGGCAGCGACCGGATGGAGCCGGGCCGGTACGTCCGCATAAGGGTTAGCGACCAGGGCGTGGGCATTGAGGAAGATATCCTCAAGCGCATATTCGATCCCTTTTTTTCCACCAGGGGCGTGAGCGTGGCGAGCGGTCTCGGCCTTTCGGTCGTCCACGGCATCATCAAGAACCACGACGGCATGATACTGGTGGACAGCGTTCCGGGCGAGGGAACCACCTTCGAGGTTTTTCTGCCGGCGATCCATGCTGCGGGCGCGGAGACGTCCGAAAGAGATGAAAGGGCTGCGGAGCCATGCGAAGGCGGCGCCGTTCTCCTGGTCGACGACGAACAGTCGGTCGCCGACATGCTCGCCATCATGATCGAGCGGCTGGGATTCGAGGTGGAGACCTGCTATGACGCCCGCGATGCGCTCGAGCGTTTCATGGCCCGGCCTGACCGGTTCGCCCTCGCCTTCATGGACGAGGTCATGCCGGTCATGCGCGGCACGGAGCTGGCCAGGAAGCTGCGGGAGAAGAGGCCGGACATTCCGGTGGTCATATGTTCCGGATACAGGGGGGAAGATATGGACATACCCGACGAGGTGGACGTCTGGCTCAGCAAGCCGGTGGCAATCGCCGACCTGGAGCGCGTGCTCCGCAGCCTGTTCCCCTCCTGACCGGCCGAGGCATCGGCTTTTTCAAGGGCTGTTATGGGCTCATGACCTTGACCGGCAGCCGCCTTTTGCCCCAGCGTCTGGCGCGGCTGTGGGAATCCATGTACAGATCGATGCGTTCCGGCCCCTTGATGGCTCCGCCGCGGTCCTCGACCCTGCCCCAGCCATAGCCGGGGACGTACATCCTGGTGCCGAAGCGGTAGTAGCGGGTGTCGGCGGCGATGGTGCCGTCCCTGGGAAGAAGCAGCCACGGAAAGAAGATTATCCGGAAAGGGATCACCCAGGGACGCCTGAGACTGTCCATGGAGAACAGGCCGGGGTAGGGCTCGTGCGGCTTCGTGCCGCTGGCGGTGCGGCCCGAGTATGGCTTGCCCCGGTTCGCCCCCTTGCTGACGTAACGGTTCCAGAAATCCAGCTTGAGGTATTTCCAGCTTCCGCGCTCCCAGGAACAGCATTTGCCGCAACCGCAGTATGCGGTCGTGGTCATCATCCGCGACACCGGGGTGGCGCAGGCGGGCAGAAAGGCCATGAGGACGATGAGCGCCGCCCGTTTCATTCCCCGTCCCTCCCGGCGCGGCTCCACTTGTATATTCCGTAGATCGAAAGGAAGAAATAAATGACAAACAGGGTGGCCTCGGCGTACATCTCCCTGGCGGCGAAGCTCACCACCCAGCCGAAGTTGGCCAGGGCCCACACGACCCAGCTCGATATCTTCTTGTGGATGTTGAGCCATGATCCCGCAAGGCTCATGGCGGTCAGAATCCATTCAAACATTCGGGGTTACCAGGTCCGCGCCCCGGCGCTCACGCGGCCGCCGGGGGTTATTTCCCTTGACAAAGTCAAGCCGAACAAAAAATATGGACAGGAGAGAAGCATCGGTCTTCACAGGCAGAGAACTTACTCCATCGTTCATGCAACCTGCACCATAAAAAGGGGCTACCATGAAAAAAGCATTCCTAATAGCTGCGTCCTTTCTCCTTTTTGCGTCGTCTCCTGTCATGGCCAAGTGCATCAAGGGCGATTGCAGAAACGGCACCGGAACCTACAAGTTCCAGGGCGGCGAGATCTACGAGGGAACCTTCAAGAACGGCCTTCCCGACGGCAAGGGTACCCTGACATACCCTGACGGCGGCAAGTACACCGGCGATTTCGTGGCCGACGAGTTTCACGGCCAGGGCACCTACGAGTTCAAGACCGGGGAAAAGTATGTGGGCCAGTTCGTCCACAACAAGAGGGAAGGCAAGGGCGTGCTCATCTATCCCGACGGCAAGCGCTACGAGGGCGAGTTCAAGAACGACCAGAAGGAGGGCAAGGGCAAGATGACCTTTGCCGACGGCACCGTGTACGAGGGTGATTTCGTCGGCGGCGCGGCCCACGGCGAGGGCAAGCTCACCTCTCCCAACGGCGAGGTATATGTCGGCCATTTCGAAAACGGCCTGCCCAACGGCCAGGGCAGGATGGTGTACGCCGACAAGAGCGTCTATGAGGGCGAGTGGCGCAACAACGTTCCCAACGGCCACGGCACCTACACCTTCCCCAACGGCAAGAAGCTCACCGGTTTTTTCCGGGACGGCAACTTCATCAGCGAGAAGTGAACCCGGCCTGGTCCGCACCGGTCCGTTGAAAGACACGGCGAGCGGACGCAGCGGTTCTTCAACGGGCTGACAGCGGAGGGACAACGATGGGGACTCTTGGCAAAAAGGCGCTGGTGGTGCTTCTGTTTGGGGTGTGTTTTTTCCTTTCTGAAAAAGCCCCGGCTGCGGACCTGCTCTATCCCGCCATCTCCTCGTTTAACGTCTCCGGATCGCCCCGTATCTGCACCACCTCGGACGGGGATCTGATCGTCGCCACCGCCGCTGTTGGCAAAAGCGGCGCAAGCGACATACTGATCGTCAGGCTCGATCCCTTTGACGCGACCGTACTGGCCTCCCTCACCGTCGGCGGCAACGGCAACGAACAGGTCTGTGGTGTCTCCCTGGACAACAAGGGCAGGATCGTGCTCGCCGGCACCACCACCTCGGCATCCTTTCCCGCGCCCGTTCCGGGCTCCTCCCCCGGCACGGCCCGGGCCTTTGTCTGCCTTGTCGATCAGGGGTTGAAAGGCGTCGAGGCCGCGGCCCTGCCCATCGCGGGCGAGGCCGCAGCCCTGGCTGTGGGAACCGACGGCTCTGTTTACCTGGGCGGATCGGCCGTGGCCGCCGGGATACCTGGCGGGGAGAACGGCTTTGTCGTCCGCCTGGACGGGGACAGCCTCGCCGTCAGGGACTCCATTTTCATAGGCGGCAGCGGCCCTGACCGGATCAAGGCCCTGGCGGTTAACTCCAGGGGCGAGGTGATCGCGGCCGGGGACACCGCTTCCAGGGAAGACTTTCCCCTGTCCGAGAACGCCTGGCAGCCGCAGATAAACGTGGACGGCGAGTCCGGTTTCGTGGCCCTTCTCGACCGGAAACTCTCCCGGATAATCGCGGCCACCGCGGTCAACGCCAGCCGGGCGGATGAGGTCTTCGCCGTCAACATCGGCCGCAACGACTCGGCCGTGATCGCGGGGGCCACCGCCTCACCCGATTTTCCCTCCACCCGGGGAGACCGTCACCACGGCGGCCGGGACGCCTTTGTCATCGAGCTTTCCCGTGATCTCACCCGGCTGGTGGGCGCAAGGGTGTTCGGCGGCAAGGGAGACGACGCCGGCCGCGCCCTGGTGAGCGAGGCGGGAACCTTCATCGTCATGGCCATGGAGACGGACTCGCCGGTTATAGAGGGGCTCAAGGTCCCCCTGGTCAATTCGGGCAGGGATATCGATATCTTTTTTCTCGGCCCCAGCCTGAAACTCCTG
The DNA here is from genome assembly GCA_026993265.1 of Desulfobacterales bacterium. Lineage (GTDB taxonomy): Bacteria > Desulfobacterota > Desulfobulbia > Desulfobulbales > JAJRZW01 > JAJRZW01. The sequence continues at coordinate 777 of JALWTY010000058.1, read as the reverse complement.
CGCCCGGCCAGCGCCGGCACCAAGGGGACGGACCACAGCCCCGCGCTTGCGCTCGGGGAAGGGAACCGGGTGATTGTGGCGGGGATGACCGAACACAGCGGCAAGGCCACGGTGTTTCTTTCCGAACATGATATGTATTGAGCCCTGAACCGGCATTGCGGTCTGGCGCCGCTTTCCGTCCCCGAATCAACCCCCATCCTGCAAGCAAAATGTCTGATCCTGAAAAACTTGGCAAATACGAGATAGTCTCCCGCCTCGGCCGCGGGGCCATGGGCGTGGTTTACAAGGGATTTGATCCGTTGATAGAGCGCACGGTGGCGATCAAGACCGTGCGCAAGGACTCGCTCGACCAGGAGGAGGCCGAGGCCCTGCTGGCCCGTTTCAAGCGCGAGGCCCAGGCAGCAGGCCGTCTGATCCATCCCAACATCGTTACCGTGTACGAGTACGGCGAGGACGCCGACACCGCTTTCATCGCCATGGAGTACGTCGAGGGCCGCGAGCTCAAGGAGATCCTCGACAACAACGAGCGTTTCGCCATCGGCGAGGTGGTCAGCATCATGACCCAGCTCCTCGACGCCCTCGAGTACTCCCACGCCCACGGTGTTGTCCACCGCGACATCAAGCCGGGCAACATCATCCTGCTCGATGACGGCAGGATCAAGGTCACCGATTTCGGCATCGCCAGGATAGAGTCATCCACCCTGACCCAGTTCGGCGACGTGATGGGCACCCCCTCGTACATGTCGCCGGAACAGTTCATGGGCCAGACCGTGGACG
>JALWTY010000057.1 GCA_026993265.1 Desulfobacterales bacterium | reverse complement strand
GGCTTAGGGGTTTAGGGGTTTAGGGGATTAGGGATTTAGGGTACTGGGGATTTGGGGCATGCACCATGCAAACGTCCGCGGCCGAAGGCCGCATCCGCCAACTGTCTCCTGTCTCCTGTTTCCTGTCTCCTGTCTCCTGGACATTGCTACTCCGTCCCGATCCGGCGGGCCAGTTCCGCGACCGCGATGGCGAAACTGTGGGAGCGGTTCCACCTGAGCAGGACATCGTAGTTGCCGCTCACGGCAAAGAGCGGCCCGCCCTCTCCCTCGGGCGCGATGATCCTGGTCCTGACCTCCTGCGGAGCAGACCAGGGATCCACCGGCACGAAACCGCACAGACGCCAGAAGGCCAGCATCCGCCGCTCATCAGCGGAAGGCGGCCGCAGCCCGCCGCGGCGGCGCAGTCTCCACAGGCAACCCAGCCCCTTTCTCCAGCCGCTTTTTTTCAGGTAATTGGCGCCCGAGGCGAACAGGTCGCCGTAATCCCGCCAGGGATCGACGCGGCCGTCGCGGTCGAAGTCCACCCCGTACTCGAGAAACACGGAGGGCATGAACTGCAGCGGCCCCATGGCCCCGGCCCAGGAGCCCCGCATGGCCGAAAGCGGCACCATCCCCATCTCCACCAGGCGCAGGGCCGCGATCAGCTCGCCGGTGAAGTAGTCCCGCCGCCTGAGATCATAGGAAAGGGTGGCAAGGGCCTCGATCACCGGGAAAGCGCCGGTCAGACGGCCGTAATCGCTCTCGATGCCCCACAGGGCGACGAGCACGGCCGGATCCACGCCGTACTCCTCACCCACCCGGGCAAGGAGGCGGCAATGACGCCTGAAGAGGGCGCGGCCTCGTTGCACCCGCCGCCGGTTCACCAGCCTGGCCACGTACTCATCGAGGCTCAACCTGAACTCCGGCTGGCTGCGGTCCCGGCTGATGACCCCTGAACGGGGCCGCACCCCGGCCATGACCCGGTCGACCAGGGCCGGATCAATGCCCCGGGCCGCGGCCTGTTGCCTGAAGGATGACACCCAGGCCGCAAAGCCCCGGTCCCCGGCCGCAGCCGGAAACACGGGGACGGCCAAAAAGACGGCCAAAAAAGTGAAAAGAAAAACACACTGAAAACCGCGATAAACAACCACCATCTGTCATCCCCCCTGTCTGATACATGAAGGATAACAGAAAAGAGACGGAACCCCCAGAAAAGAGTCAGGCCATCATGATGCCCGGCGCGGCTATACGGTTACGACCGGCGGCCTTTGCGCTGTATAGGTTCTCGTCCGCGAGCCGCTGCCAGTCGGCCGCGCTCATGCCCGGCCGCCACTGGGCGATGCCCACGCTGACCCCCAGCCGGTTGCCGCGGCCGTCGCCGATGCCGAGAGAGTTCACGGCCCGGCAGAGACGTTCGCCGAGCACGGCAGCCTCTGCCGCGGTGGTGTCGGGCAGAAGGATAGAAAACTCGTCTCCGCCCATGCGGGCGAGGATATCGCTCTTGCGCACCTGCCGGGCCAGCTCCCGGGCGACCATGCGCAGGGCCCGGTCGCCCTCGGCGTGGCCGAGGTGGTCGTTTATCTCCTTGAAGTGGTCGAGGTCCAGGGCCATGAGGGTAAGGGGCGCGCCGTGGCGACGGGCCCGGGCGATCATCGGGCCCAGGTGCTCCTCGAAGACCCGGCGGTTGGCGAGCCCGGTCAGGGCGTCGCTCCTAGCCATCTCGAAGAGGTCCTCGTGGGCCATGGCCCGGGCCAGCGGCGGCCCCAGCGACGCCACCGCCTCGCGCACCAGTTCCTGGTCGCGGATCTCGATATCGCGGCCGCAACGGAGCAGGCTCAGGGTGGAGCTTCCCCCGAGGGAGAAATCACGGCGGAACACCCCGGCCTCACCATGACCGCGCACCGCCTCCTCCACCGCCTCGCGCACCGGGCCGTGGCAGGAGCAGTAACTGGCCCGGCGGCCCTTGTTCCGGTCCTGGTAGAGGACGAGGTCGTGTTCCGCCACCGGCGCAAGCCAGTAGGAGATCCGCTCGATCATCGAGCCGACGTCGGCCGCGGCCGCAAGCTCGCGGTTGAGCTCGCAGAGCCGCAGGAGCCGCTCGCGCTCGCGCCGGAAGCGTTCATCCTCACCGGCCGGCCGCCGGCCCCGGCCCATGCCGACAAAGGGGGCCGCCCCGCAGTCCATCGCCGTGTCAACCCGCATGGCTATCACCTCCAAGATCGGTTCACGTCTCGAATATATGAGCACAAAACATGCCACGAGAGGGGAAACCCGGAGGAACGCCGCGGCAAATACCTGAAATCAAACGAAAATCATAAGAAGACACCACGCCGGGAATGGCAAGGGAGGAAGACGGCAAACAAGGAAAAAACTTCCCTGCCGCCGGAAGGGACGACGCCGGAAGTCAGAAAAATGACAGGGAGAGGGGCTCAGTAGCGCAGGCCCACCCGGTCGCGGACCAGCTCCATGGTGGGGGCGGCCGCGGCCCGGGCCGCCTCGGCCCCGCGGGCGAGGATCGCCTTCAGGCCGCCGGGATCGGCGAGCAGCTGCTCCCGTTTCTCCCTGGCCGCGGCAAAGTAGTCCCAGATGAGATCGACCAGCTCGAGCTTGATCTTGCCGTACATGGCCCCGCCGTTGCGATAGAGGCCGAGGGTCTCGCGCAGCCGGTCCTCCGGGGCGAACAGGCGGTAGATCTGAAAGAGGTTGCAGTTGTCCGGGTCCTTGGGCTCCTCCACCGGGGTGGAATCGGTCTTGATGGCCATCACCCGTTTCTTGAGCTCCTCCCTGGTGGTGAAGATGGGGATGGTGTTGCCGTAGGACTTGCTCATCTTCTGGCCGTCGATGCCGGGGATGACCGCGAGATCACCGCTTATCCGCGGCTCGGGCAGCTTGAAGGTCTCGCCGTAGATGTGGTTGAACTTGGCGGCGATGTCGCGGGCCACCTCCAGGTGCTGTTTCTGGTCCTTGCCCACCGGCACCACGTCGGCCTGGAAGATGAGGATGTCCGCGGCCATGAGCACCGGGTAGGCGAAAAGGCCGTGGCTCGGGCTGATCCCCTTGGCCACCTTGTCCTTGTACGAGTGGCAGCGCTCGAGCAGGCCGAACGGGGTCATGGTGGAGAGGATCCAGGAAAGCTCGCAGACCTCGGGCACGTCGCTCTGGACCCAGAAGACGCAGCGGTCCGGATCGAGCCCCAGGGCGATGAAGTCGGCGGCCGCGTTCAGGGTGTCGCGGGCGAGGCGCCCGCGGTCGTGAACCGAGGTCAAGGCGTGGAGGTTGACGATGAAGGCAAAGAGCTCGCCTGCGTCCTGGTTTTCTATCATCGGCCGCATCATCCCGAAGTAGTTGCCGATGTGAAGCTGGCCCGAGGGCTGAATACCGGAAAGTATCCGCATTTTTTGTTTTTTTGTTTCTTGTGCTTTTTTTCTTTCGGCGCTCTTCTGAAACCTGAATCCGTGACGGCTTCGTGGCCCTCAAGACGGACGCCGCGGATGTTAAAAAAAAACCGGGCCGCGGGCAAGGTTTTTCCTCCGGCCCGCGGCCCGGTTCAAGAAGATGAGGACGTCGATCCTTTAAACTACTTCACCTCCTCGTAGTCGGCGTCGACCACGTCGTCGTCATCCTTGCCGCCCGCAGCGGAACCGCCCGCGGCCCCGGTCTCGGCCCCGGCCGCGCCGCCGGTGGCCTGGGAGTACATCATCTCGGCCAGCTTGTGGGAGGCCTGGGTGAGCGACTCGATACCCTTCTTTATCGCCTCAGTATCGTTGCCCTCCATGGCCTTCTTGAGGTTCTCGATCTCACGCTCGACATTGCTCCTGGTCCCGGCGTCCACCTTGTCGCCCAGGTCCTTCAGGCTCTTCTCGGTGGCGTAGACCAGGGAGTCGGCCTGATTCTTGACCTCCACCTGTTCGCGCCGCTTCCGGTCCTCCTCGGCGTGGGCCTCGGCGTCGGCCTGCATCCGCTTGATCTCCTCCTCGGAAAGCCCGCTCGAGGCGGTGATCCTTATGGACTGCTCCTTGCCGGTTCCGAGATCCTTGGCCGAGACGTGGAGGATGCCGTTGGCGTCGAGGTCGAAGGTGACCTCGATCTGCGGCACCCCGCGCGGCGCGGGCGGAATGTCGGTCAGCTCGAAACGGCCGATGGTCTTGTTGTCAGCGGCCATCTCGCGCTCGCCCTGGAGCACGTGGATGGAGACCGCGGGCTGGTTGTCGGCCGCGGTGGAGAAGATCTGGCTCTTCTTGGTCGGGATGGTGGTGTTCTTCTCGATCAGCTTAGTGCACACCCCGCCAAGGGTCTCGATGCCGAGCGACAGCGGGGTGACATCGAGAAGCAGGACGTCCTTGACGTCTCCCTTGAGCACGCCGCCCTGAATGGCGGCGCCCACCGCAACCACCTCGTCCGGGTTGACCCCCTTGTGCGGCTCCTTGCCAAAGATCTCCTTGACCTTCTCCTGCACCTTGGGCATCCGGGTCATGCCGCCGACCAGGATGACCTCGTCGATGTCGCCGGCCGAGAGCCCGGCGTCCTTCAGCGCTGTCATGCAGGGTTCGACGGTGCGCTCGATCAGATCCTCGACCAGGCTTTCGAGCTTGGCCCGGGAGAGTTTCACGTTGAGATGCTTGGGCCCGGAGGCATCGGCGGTGATGAAGGGCAGGTTGATGTCGGTCTCCATGGCGGTGGAGAGCTCCTTCTTGGCCTTTTCCGCCTCCTCCTTGAGCCGCTGCAGGGCCATGCTGTCCTGCTTGAGATCGATGCCGTTCTCCTTCTTGAACTCGGCCGCGAGCCAGTCGACGATGCGCATGTCGAAATCCTCGCCGCCGAGGAAGGTGTCGCCGTTGGTGCTCTTGACCTCGAAGACGCCGTCGCCTATCTCGAGGATGGAGATGTCGAAGGTGCCGCCGCCCAGGTCGAAGACCGCGATCTTCTCCTCGCTCTTCTTGTCGAGCCCGTAGGCGAGCGAGGCTGCGGTGGGCTCGTTGATGATCCTCTTGACGTCAAGCCCGGCGATGCGGCCGGCGTCTTTGGTGGCCTGGCGCTGGGAATCGTTGAAGTAGGCGGGCACGGTGATGACCGCCTCGGTCACCTCCTCGCCCAGGTAGTCTTCCACCGTCTTCTTCATCTTGGCCAGCACCATCGCCGAGATCTCGGCCGGGGCGTACACCTTGCCGTCCACCTCGACCATGGCGTCGCCGTTCTTGCCTTCAACGATTTTGAAGGGGCTGAGATCGATGCTCTTCTTGACCTCGGCGTCTGCGAACTTGCGGCCGATGAGGCGCTTGATAGCAAACAGGGTCCGGGTGGGATTGGTGACCGCCTGACGCTTGGCCACCTGGCCGACCAGGCGCTCGCCAGAATCGGTGAAGGCGACGATGGAAGGCGTGGTCCGGGCCCCCTCCTGGTTCTCAATGACCTTGGGGTCCTTGCCCTCCATGATCGCGACACACGAGTTGGTCGTTCCAAGATCTATTCCTATTATCTTCCCCATCTTATATTCTCCACTGTTGTTGGTTTTACGTTATCTGCTCATTCTCCTGACGCCACCACCACTTTGGCGGCGCGGAGCAGTCTTTCCTTGAACATGTAACCCTTTTCGTACTCCTCGATGACCGTCTGCGGCTCGACGCCGTCGCCGGCCGGCTGCATGGCCATGGCCTCGTGGAGATTGGGATCAAACCTGCCGCCGACGCTGTCGAGCGGAACAAGACCGCGTTTGGACAGGGTGGACATCAGCCCGTCGAGGGTCATCCTCACCCCTTCCATGATCTTTTCCGCCGCGTCGTCGGCGCCGGCATCCTGGGCCAGGGCCCGCTCCAGGTTGTCGATGAACGGCAGGATGTCCTTGAGCAGGCTCTCCTCGGCATACTCTATGGCCTGCTGCTTTTCCCGTTCCATCCGCTTGCCGCGGTTTTCGAAGTCGGCGGCCATGCGGAGCATGCGATCCTTCAGCTCCGCCACCTCGTCCCTGAGCTCCTGAAGCTCGCTGTCGGCGGATTCCTCCTGCCCCGCGGCTTCCTCTTCCGGCCGGTCCTCCAGGACGCCGTCATCCACGGGAGCGTCAGCGCCGGCGGCCACGGTTTCCTCTTCCACGACTCCGGCGTTGTTTTCCTTGTTGTCCGACACAGACACCTCCATATATTAGACGCATGAACAATACGCAGATCTCGGGAGCTCACCGGCCCCGGGGAACCTGGGTCCGCAACGTTTTTTGGACGCCAGGCGGCTTCAGGTTGTGGGAAAAATAAGTATGGCCCATATGGTTGTCAAGGCAGGCAGGGCAAAATCACCGGGCCGTTTTTTTCTCAATTTCACGGCCTTTTCTGCCGATGCGGATTAAGCAACCACCACGGAAAGGGAAGCCATGCGCAACAAAAATATACTGACGCTTGCGGCGTTGATGCTCGCGCTCGGCGCGGTAGCGGCCACGGCGGCCATGCGGCCGGTGCTCAAGAAACGGGCCGGGCTGCCGCCATTCGACGTCATAAAGGAAATAGTGAGAGGCAACGACTCCTGGGGCGCGGGACGGGACGGAAAGCTTCTCTGCGCCTGGCTGGCCGACTCCGGCCCCGGCCTGGTGCCGGAACGGATCATCGCCCGGCCGGCGGGAAGAGTACTCGCCGCCCGCAACCTCAGGGGAAGGCTCACCCCCGAAGCGGCGAGAACAATGGATCTCGCGGTCAACGTCCTCCACCTTCCGGTTCTGCTCATCACCCGCACGGCCGACAGCGGCTACATCAGGGCCATAACCGGCCGGCCGCTGCCAAGACAGCCGGAGGAGAAACGCAAGCTCATCGAAGCGGAGGTGGACCGGCTGGTGGACACGGCGCTGAAACGCTACCGCCGCCGGGTGAAAGGCGGCAGGCTGGTGGTGGCGGGATCGGTCTTTGACCAGGAAAACTGGTACGGCCGCGGCCGCGGCCGGCTCATCATCATCAACCTGAACGGGGAAACAGACCGCGCCGCCCTGCGGAAGCACCCGGCCTCATCCCTGCTCGACGCGGACGAACGCGGCATCCACCTGGGCAGAGACCTGAATCCGTGAGGAACGCACGGATTCAGGAGACAGGCAGTTCCTCCGGGCGCTCCGGGCGGCTCAGGCGCTGTCCAGGTACGCGCGGATGGCGTCGGCCATGGTGGAAAAGATCATCCGGAACCTGGCCTCGTCCCGTTCGAGCAGGGTGACCCGGAATCCCTGCAGCTCGGTGGCAAAGGAGGAAAGCGGCACCACGCATATTCCGGTCGCGCCGAGGAGGTAGTAAACGAAGCGCTTGTCCGGGGCCACGCCTTCCTGGTTGACGAGATTCTCCACGTGCGCCCTGACCTGCGGGTTCTCTATCTCAAGGGACTGGCGCCCGTTGATCCGCCCTTCCTCAAAGGCCACGCTCATGTAGAAGGCGCCGTTGGTGCGGTTGACCATCAGCCCGCCCACGTCCTTCAGGGTGTCGTAGGCGATGTTGGAAAACTTCTCATAACGCCTGATCCGCTCGTCGAGGTAACCCTGATACTCGGGATGCTCCATCAGCCGCGGCAGGGCTAACTGCGGCAGGGTGGTGGAGCAAACCTCGAGCATCTTGGCGTTGACCACCGAGGCGACGTAACGGGCGAACATCTCGTCCTTGTCGGCGTTGTAGACCTCGACCCAGCCGCAGCGCGATCCGGGCCAGGGCATCTCCTTGGAGATGCCC
>JALWTY010000056.1 GCA_026993265.1 Desulfobacterales bacterium | reverse complement strand
ATCGACAGGGCGCGCAAGGCGGCAGCGGCCGTCTCGGTGGAATGCGGGTCCGTCCGGGCCGCCTTCCCGCCGCGAAAACCGCTGCCCGGCGCCCCCTTCGACCTCGCCTACGACCGCGGCTGTTTTCACTCCCAGGGGGATGAGCACGCCAGAAAGGAATTCGCCGGGGCAGTGGCGCGGCATCTTGGGGAACGGGGCAGATGGATATCGCTGGTGGCAAGCTGCGACGATCCGGATCCGGGCACTCCCGGCCCGCCGCGGCTGAGCCTGGCGCAAGTCGTGACAGCTGTTGAACCGTTCTTCGAGATCGAACTCATTGAACGCTCTTTCATCCAATCAAACCGCGGTCAGCACCACCTGGCCTGGATCTGCATATTCCTGAAACGCTCATAAAAAAACCCGGCCATGCTCAAGGCACGGCCGGGCTTAGCAGCCCGTTGAAAAGCTACTGCGCTTGATGATACTGCGTCATAATCCGGCTCAAAATGCTCATTTACCACCAGTAAATTACGCTTTTTCGCCGTATTATTCCTTGTCTCATCTTCGCTCGCTACGTTTTTCAACGGGCTGTTAGGTGAAACGCGCGCGGTCCGGGGGCGTTACTTTCCGCCGCCCAGTCTCTTCTTCAGACTGGCAATGGTCTGATTGATTGTTTCGGCCAGCCCCTGCAGGGGATCGCCTTCGCGCAGGCGGATCTGCTTGTCGAGATCGCCGTCCTGAATCGCCTTGAGATCCTCCTCCATCCTGTAAACCGGACCGGCAATCTTCTGGGGCAGGAAAATGGCGAGAAGAGCGCCGCTTATCAGGCTGACTATCGATCCGGCAATGATGACCGGCACCAGCAGGTCGCTGACCCTCCTGATGGTGATATGGGCCTCATAGAAGCTCTGCCCCACCTCACGGTTGGAATAGAAGTACAGAATAACCGCAGCTACGAGACTGCTCACAAGCACGGTTCCCAGAATCCTGACCAGAAGCCACATCTGGAAACGCCTCTTGACCTGCAGGTTGAGCTTTTTCCTTTTGTACGGTTTGTTGTCAGCCATTGCCTTCCCCTTTTATGCCATATCTTTGTGACAGCCTATGCAGAGTTCTTTCTTGCCGGACTTGATGAGCCTGAACGGTATGTCCGAGGCGTGATTCGCGTGACAGGAATTGCACGAAATCCGCCCGTCGTCGAGCGTCGGATATTCAGAAGGAACAATCATCCCCGGCTTGGGATAGACGTTGATCGGATGCGAAAGTATTTTCTGATATTCCCGGTGACAGGTGTAGCACACCGTGATATTGGCAAACAGATCGCTGCTGGTGATGATATGCTTGACAACCTCGCCGCCGGAATCAGAGCTGCCGTAAGACTTATCACGCTCCTCCGGCACCAGGCCCACGCTGACCGCCACCGGATGCGACGCCGTAACCCTGAGAATATACTGATCGTCCTTGCCGCGGAACACCTTGCACTCAAGCGAGAGCTCGCCCTCCTCTCCTGCGGCCGTGAAGGCTTTTTCATCGTCCAGCCTGAAGGCCCTGGCCGTGGAAAACTCCTTTTCCTCTGAAACCGCCTTCTTGCCGCCCATGGACTCGGATTCGACCCTGAAACGGTATGTCCGGTTGGAACGGATTCCGGTCAGCACCACCTCATGGTGATTCGTGTAACTGGTGTCAAGACCGGAGTTCTGGTTAAGGGCCTTGATGCCGTAGCGGACCAGCGAGGTAGCCGGTTTGTCCGTGTCCCATACGATACGAGCGGACAGGAAGATGCCGCGCTCCACTTCCGCCACCCTCACATTTTTTATCTGCGGCGGCGCGTCGGCGGCGGGGAGGGGATCGAGATCGTCAACCGGCGGGATCTTCACCCGCTGCCGGCGCACGCCCACCCCCGGCCCCTTGGCCTCTACCAGAACGGTTGCGCCATAGGGATCGGCCTTGAAGTTGAGCCACTGAACCTTTGCCGGAGCCGGGTTCCGCCCCAGCCAGGTAACCTGCGCCTCGCTTCTGCGCTTCTCCTCCATGCGGCGCTGTCTTCTCGCCTTGCGCGATTCGTGACAGTGCAGGCACTTTTTCTGCTGAAAGGGCAGATGGATGTAACGCATGGATTCGGCCTCTTCCCAGGTGGCGCGGTGACACTCGAGGCACTTGTCCACCGGGGATGCCGTGGAGACCTTCGCATGCCAGGCCGCAAACGCCAGGATGGCCAGACACAGCGAGAGACCTATCACCTTTGCTTTCCTTCCCATGTCCCCCTTTCCCCTGTTGGTCGTTACCGTCCGGACGGACGTGGAGATGTTCTGGCAGACAACCGTATAACCCCATCCTGAACCCGCTGAACGGCTGACCATGCCGACGGCAAGCGGCGCCGGATGCGCACGGATTCAGAACAAGCCCGATTATATCACGAAACGCACCCGGCGATAAAACAAAAACAGCGCGGACCGGACCGCGAAAAACAAAGGGCAGGCAGAGATACGCCCGGCCAGCGCCTTATTTTTCCACTGTCACATCCGCGTCTTCTATGATGACGTCGTAACGGTATCCGGAGCCGAAATCCTTGTCACTGGTCACCTTGCCGGTTACCAGAACGGTATCTCCCCTGGCGGCGCTGGCCTGGGTGGTGACCGTGAGGTCGCCCTCCTCGTCGGAAGCGGAGCCATCCTGGATATGGAGCCAGTTCTTGCCCATGATTCCGCCGGTGTACTTGACCACCTTGCCACGCACCTTGACCTCCTTGCCGTTGAGATCCTTGCGCTTGGCACGGATCTCGGCCACGGTGAGGCCGCCTTCGGCCTTCTTGACGCCGCTCACGTCAACCGGCTCCTTTTTCGACGGCGCCGGAGCCTTGGTGCGGGCCGCACCGCCGGGACCGACGATGGCGCTGGCGAAATAGATCTCGTCAAAGGTGCGGTTAAGGGTCTTGCTCTCAAATCCTTTGATCTGCCATACCGTGGGCAAGCTGACCTTGTCCCCGACCTTTACCGGCGTTGCCGGGCCCGCCACCCAGTGCTCGCCGCTGTCGTTCTTGATCTTCACATAGGTGTAACCGCCGGCGTCCATGGTCTCCACGACCTCCCCGGCCATGGCGGGCGCCTTGGGCGGCGGGTTGGATGCGGCGGTCCTGCCGGCGGCCGGGGCAGCGGCCTTTTCTTCCTTCTTGCAGGCCGTGAACGGGATAACCAACAAGGCCACGGCCATGAGCGCAACAATCTTTTTCACAGTGATCCTCCTTGAGCTGTTTGCGGAAAAAATGATTTCCGGACATGATTACAAACATGAATTGTTATCACAGCTTTATCTTTTAAGCCAGCAATTTAACCGGCCGGCCGGCACCGTCACTGCTGGCTCCGCCGGACCTTGACAGCCTTGGCCCGCAGACGGTTCCATGCGCTTAACTCCTTGACAAGGACCGGCCTTCCATTATATAAAAAATGAGGTAAATTGGGGGGTTAGGGATAATTTTCTCCGAGGGAAGGCAGATGAACAGAACAAAACGGCTTGCGTTGTCTATTTGCGGCCCTGCCGCGATTTTTTTTCTGGCCGCATCCACGCAGGCCGGCACATACCTCGCCTCGGGGCACGGCGGCAGCAACAACGCCGTCAACGGCCAGGGGGTGAAACGGCTCACCAACTTCGCGGCCGGCAACTGCGCCCATTGCCATGAACAGCACGCGAGCGTCGGCGGGACCGAGCCCGCGCCGGTGAACGGCGCTCCCTCTCCCTACGGCCTGTTCGACACCCTGAGCAACAACGCCCTGTGCAACTTCTGCCACGACACCAGCCAGAAAAACAACGCCGACGACATCGCCACTCAGATCGCCAAGACCTATTCCCACGATCCTAACTCCGCCATCTCGCCGGTGCTGTGCGTGGACTGCCACAACCCCCACGTGGCCCAGACCACCACCCACCAGGCCGCGGTGGACGGCAACCAGGTGGGCGACACCGCCACGGCCAGATCCGGGCCCCTGCTCGAGGTCGATGGCGTCCAGGCCTCATGGACCACCCCGTCCACGCCGGGCGCAGGCAGCGAATCCCTGAGCAACGCCATCCTGACGGCCAAGAATCCGATAACCGCCGAGTACGAGCTCTGCTTCAAGTGCCACGGCGGCCAGATCACCGGCCTCACCAACCTCACCGGCCAGTTCAACCCGGACAACTACGCCCACCACCCGGTAGTGCTCGACGCCACCGGCCAATGGCGCAACGCCACCATCCGGGCCAACTACCAGACCCTGCTCAAATCCCCCTGGAACGCCAACCTCGACGCGGCCATGTACTGCTCCGACTGCCACGGCAGCGAGACCGCGGGCGACCCGGCCGGTCCCCACGGCTCGAACAACGCCTACATGCTGAAACTCACCGGCCCGGGCTCGAGCTACGACAACCTCTGCCTCTCCTGCCACGCCGACGCCTACGACGGCGGCACGGCCGGGTTCCCCTCGGCCTTCAGCCATGACGGCGGCGGTGCCAATCTCGCCCATAAATACCAGGGAGAAAATGCAGGACAAAACAAGCTCGGCTGCATGGCCTGCCACGGCGGCCCCGACCTGGCCGACTACACCAAGGTATCAGGCGTCACCAGCAACGGCGGCGGCCGCACCGGCCTGATCCACGGGGAGAACTTCATGTGGGTCACCCCGGACAGCACCACCAGCCCGGCGGACAAGTTCCTCCTCGGCGGCTACCTCCTCGGGATCGACATCGCCACAAGGACCTGCTGGGCCGGGATGAGCGGCGGCACCGACGGTTGCCACACCACAAGCGTCAAGTACAACTGGTGATGTCTCACTGCCGTAGGGCCTGCCAGCTTCGCGGGCCCTACGGCATCCACGCCTCGAGACCGCGCGACGGCCTGCCCCGGCAACGCCCGCCCGTCCACATCTCAGGCATGGCCGTCATCTCCGAGCAGAGCATACCCCAATCCCATCCCCCCGACGGAACGCGGCCGCATCGTTTCCCGATCCCGCAAAATACCCCTTGACCCTGTACCATGGTACCGGGCTTATAGTTATGACAGCTCCGTAACGAGGCGGCTACCGCCGTCATCCGAATCTCTTCCGCCACCGGAGAAAACATGCAGACGGCCACCCTCACCACCGGTCAGTTGGCCCGGGCCGCGGGCGTGGGCCGGGAGACCATCAGGTTCTACGAGCGGCAGGGGCTCATCGCCGCGCCGCCCCGCGGCGAGTCGGGATACCGGCGCTATCCGCCGGAAACGGTGGTCCGCCTGCTATTCATCCGCCGGGCCAAGCAACTGGGCTTCTCGCTCGCCGAGATCAGGGAGCTGTTGTCCCTGCAGCAGAGCCCCAACGCCACCTGCAGCGATATCCGGGGCCGGGCCGCAGCCAAGGTCGCCGACATCGAGGCGAGGATCCGCGACCTGGAAAGGATGCGCGCCGCCCTCAGCGCCCTCGTCAACGCCTGTTCCGGCCGGGGGCCTGCGAGCCGGTGCCCCATCATGGAGGCCCTGACCGGGCAAGAGGCGGCGGCGCTGACGGCCGCAAGGAATGATGCAACGGAGGAAAAATGACCATGGCCACGATCCGCCGCAACATCCTGGGAGTGACGCCCGCCGTGGTCCTCGCCCTGCTGCCGCGGGTGGCGTGACCGAGCTGCTGGCCCGCCTACGCCGGGCTGCTCAGCTCGGTCGGGCTGAACTTCCTGATAAGCGACACCTACATGCTGCCGCTGATGATCGCCTCGCTGCTCCTCTCCCTGGCAATGCTCGGCTACCGGGCGGGAGATCGCCACGGCCCGGGCCCCCTGCTCCTGGGCTGTGCCGCGGCAGGCGCCATCCTCGGCGGACGTTTCTTCCTGGACATCCCCCCGGTCACCTATGGCGGGACCGCCCTGCTGGTCGCCGCCTCTGTCTGGAACGCCTGGCCCCGCAAACAGACGGCCGCCCCGGCCGGGGGCGGCCATGACCACGACAAGGAGGTATCATCATGAGCACGCGCAAGATCGAGGTTTTCAGCGCCGGCTGTCCCCTCTGCCAAGAGACGGTCGAGCAGGTGCGGCAACTGGCCTGCCCCTCGTGCGAGATCGAGGTGGTGGACCTGCACGGGATCGAGGGTTTGACCCGGGCCCGGGAAGTGGGCGTCCGCTCGGTGCCCGCAGTGGCGGTTGACGGCAAACTCGCCGGCTGCTGCGCCGGCCGCGGCCCGGACCTCCAGGCCCTGCAGGCCGCGGGGCTCGGACAGCCCCTCGCCTGAAACCAGCAGGCCGGAACTCAGAACCCGGAAGACAGAGAGAGGAACGCCATGGCGGCGACCATCACCATCGAATGTCTGCTCGCCCCGGGCTGCAACTCCCGGGACCACACCCTGGAACTGGCCCGGCGCGCGGCCGCAGGGCTTGGCGGCGCGGCCACGGTCAGGGAGACCACCGTTGCCACCCCTGAGGAGGCGGCGCGGCTGCGCTTTCTCGGCTCGCCCTCGATCCGGGTGAACGGCCGGGACATCGAACCCGGGGCCGACGAGCGCACCGACTTCGGCCTCGGCTGACGGATGTACGTGGACGAAGCGGGCCGCTTCGCAAAGAAAATCCCAGGGCACCTGCTGACCGCGGCCCTCGCCGCCGCCAGCGGCCGGAAACCGGCAGGCTCCTGAATCCGTGGGCGCTCTGGAAGAACGGATGCGGCCTCCGGCCGCGGCCGTTTACCTGGCTCATCCCCTCATCTCCCAAGACCCAGCCGGCAAAAAACTTGATTTTTGATGATGCTATCATTAAAAATCAAGATATGTACCACGAGCGGATCCTCACCGAACGACTGCTGCGGCTGGTCGACACCTTCCCGGTGGTGGTGGTCACCGGCGCGAGACAGGTGGGCAAGAGCACGCTCCTGGCCCATGCCCTGGGGGCGCGCATGGACACCGTGGTCTTCGACCCGGTGCTCGACGTGGAGAACGCCCGCCGGGAACCGGAGCTCTTCCTGGACAACCGTCCTCCGCCGCTGATCCTCGACGAGATCCAGTACGCCCCGGAACTGGTCCCGGCCATCAAGCGGCGGGTGGACCGCGACCGCCGGCCGGGCCGCTACCTGCTCACCGGCTCGCAACAGTGGGGCGTGCTGCGCAGCGTGGCCGAGAGCCTCGCCGGGCGGGCCGTGTTTCTCGATCTCGAGGCCTTCACCCTGGCGGAAACGGCGTGCGAACACGGGGCCGGGCCCTGGCTCGACCTCTGGCTCGCCGACCCGGAGGGGTTCATCGCCGCCGCCCCCCCGCGCCTGCCCGCCTCCCGCACCCTGTACGAACGGCTCTGGCGCGGATTCCTGCCCGAGGCCCAGTTCATCCCCCTGGAGACGGTGGCCGACTTCCACCTCGCCTACCAGCGCACCTATGTCGAGCGGGACGCGCGGCTTTTGGCCGACGTCTCCGACTGGCAGCTCTTCGGCCGCTTTATGCGCCTGGCGGCGGCGATGACCGCCCAGGAGATCAACGCCAGCCAGTTCGGCCGCGAACTGGGGATCACCCCGCAGACGGCGCGCCGCTGGCTCGGCGTCCTGCAGGCCACCTTTCAATGGTTCGAGGTCCCGGCCTTCAGCGGCAACACCGTCAAACGCGTGAGCAGGAAACCCAAGGGCTATATCGGCGACACCGGCATGGCCTGCGCCTGCCAGGCCATCTCCACCCCTGCGGCCATCGGCGGCCACCCGCTCTGGGGGGCGTTGTTCGAGACCGCCTGCGTGGCCGAGATCCGCAAGCAATGCGGCTGCCTCTCCCCCAGCCCCCGCCTCGCCCACTGGCGCGCCCACAGCGGCGCCGAGGTGGATCTCGTCATTGAATACGACGGCCGTTACTACCCCATCGAGATCAAGGCCACGGCCAACCCCACCCGCCGGCACACCTCAGGGCTCGCCGCCTTCCGCCGGACGCACCCCCACCTGGACATCGCCCCCGGCCTGGTCCTCGCCCCGGTGGCGCGGCCCCTGCGTTTGTCGGAACACGACTACGCCCTGCCGTGGGACGTGGACCCGCGTGGTTGCCGACAGTAACTTTGCGGCGGCTAATACACAAGGCCGTCTCGTAAAAAGCCCGCGAGACGGCCTTGTTACGAGGCCATCATACAAAAACCCCCGCCCGGGAAAGGCCGGACGGGGTTTTTTGTGTTTCGTGTTCTGGCTTCCGGTTTACGCTCAGTTCAGCACCTCGATATCGGCCGGGGCTGATTTAAGGTCCACCAGGCCGGCGGCGGTCTTCGAGGTCATGTCGAAGACCCTTACCCCGCCGCAATCGCTGTCCGCCACATATATCCAGTGATTGCGGACAGAGGCGGCGAGCTCGGTGGGCACGGCCGCGCCCCTTAGGCTGCGGGATGCGTAGATCTGCCCTGAGCGGAAAATGGAAACCGTGGCGCCCTCCCGGTTGCTGACCAGGACCTCGCCGTTTACCACCTCGATCCGGTAGGGACTCATTCCTACCCGCACCCGTTTCAGCATCTGCCGGGTGGCGAGGTCGTACACGGCCACGGTGTCGCCACTCTCCTCGGCGATATACAGGCGGTCCTCATCAACGGCCATTCCCTGGGGCATCCCGTCCAGCCGGATCTCTTCCTGCACGGCAAGGTCATCGGGATTGACCAGGTAGACCGTCTGATCAAAGGCACTCGCCACCGCGACCCGCTCGTGATCGGGCAGGTAACGGATATAGTTTATTTTCTGGCCGATCCTGGCCCGTGCGGCCAGGTTGCCGCTTGCCAGGTCGTACCTGGCAAGATAGTTGCCGACAGCGTCAACGACGAATACATTGGACGCGTCGCTGTCCGGGGCCATGAAATCCGCTTCCTGCACCATTGACAGGTGTATACGGTCTACAACCCGGTTGGCCTTCAGATCCACGGCTATGATCGTCGAACTCTTCGCGGCCAGGACATAAAGGCGGGAGTTATCCCGGTCGATGAAGAGCTGCCGCGGGCCGCCGCCTATGCCGATGGAGCCGTGGACCCAGTTTCTGTCGGTGCGGAACATGTATACCGTATCGATATCAGGGCAGGAGACACAGGCGATATCAGACACCAGCGGAAGCTCCTTCGAGGTGGCCACGGAAAGCACCGGCACTGTAAAAACCGTATCTCTGACCGTCCTGGCCACATCCCACACCAGAAAGAGCGACTCGCTGGCATCGGTTCCAAGCTCGAGGGGAGACGCCAGGCGCACAACCGCTTCAGGCTTGTCAAGCATCAGCAGCACCCGGCTGCCGTCCTTCTTCACCAGAGCCGCCTTGACCAGGTCAAAACGCAGGGCCTTGCAGGTTCCGGCAGGTATCTTCCGCCTGCCGACAAGGAGCTGCCCGCGGCCGAGTTCGCCGGTGTCTATCTCCACCGCGCCGGTGCTGAGCGGGATCCAGGTGTCACCGGAAAGGATCTCGACCGCGGCAATCTTGAGCCATACGCGGGGGGCGGCGGGATCACTCTGCCTGATAAACACCGACACCCGGCCGCCGTACTCGAAATCAGGCGGCAGGACACAGGCGCGGCCCAGGGTCTTGGTCTTCTGGCCACTCCCCAGGCAGCCGGGTAAAAAGAACATGACGGCCAGCAGAAAGATGACCGCAGCCCCCTTGATGAACCCGCTCTTCACGCTCCCCTCCTTGCTTACCAGAAGTCAGAAGTCAGATGACAGAAGTCAGAACAGCTGATGGCCCCGTTTTTACGAGTCCATCAATTCTTGTTGGTATGACACCGGCCGCAGCCGTAATAACCGCCAGCGGGCCAGGAGGCGTAATCCCACCGCAGGCTGAACGGATAAGGGCTGCCGTGGGCCCGATGGCACGACAGGCACATGACTATGGCGTCGTTGGCGTTGTCGAACACCGTGGCCTGGGTGCCCTGGGTCATGTCGTCGCTCGCCACCGGCGCGGTCACGTCGTAATCGTGGTTGACTCCGCCGTATCCCGCAACTTCGGACAGGCCGTTCATATCGAGGTCCACCGGATGCCTCACCCACGGCGAGGCAAAGGTGGCGTCGGCAACGCCGTCGGTGCCGCTGCCGTTGTGAAAGGTGCCATGACAACGGGCGCACAGGTGGCTTATGGTGTCGGTGGTGTCAACGTCACCGGTTCTGGCTGTGCCCTTGTACTGGTTATGATCGGTGGAACTGACGGTCAACTCCCAGTCGTCATCCTCGATTCCTACTATACCGGAAAGAAAACGGTAACTCGACGCAACGGTAAGGCCGTCGAGGGTGGTTATGTTATTGTTGTGATGGCCGCCCTGGATGGACATGACGCCGTTGGCAATGGCCGGATTGCCGTGGCAGCCGGTGGCTCCGGCGCAGGTCAGGGTGGTGAACGAAGTGCTGCCGCCCGGAGGGGTCCTGGTGGTCTGGGTGGCAAGGCCTTCCACGTTATGACCGGTGTTGTCCTGCCCCTGGGAAACCCAGTAGAAACTGCCGCCGGCAAGGGTGTTGTGGCCGGTTTCCGTTCCGGTTCCGAGACCGGCGCCGGCACTGCCGTCATAGTTCGGGGCCCCGGAAAGGGACATCACATAGGGCATGGAACCGGTGGTGTTGTCACCGGTATGGCAGCCATAGCAAGAGTTGTTCAGAAGGGCGGGCTTGGCGTCCGTCAGGGAGGCGTTGCCGCCCACCGGGGAGCCTCCCTGGCTGTTGTGCATGGTGTGGCAGTTGGCGCAACTAGACTTCATCGCCGCAGTGAACGGCCAGGCCTGCCCTCCCCACGCCGCAACCGACGCCAACCCAAGGATGATCCATAACTTTTCATACCGCATCACACCCCCCTCGGGCATCCCCCTGAAAGCCGCCGACCGGTTTGGCCGCCGTAACCATGCGGCTCAACGGCCGAACACCTCCACCCTGCCGTTGCCGGAATCAACCACACACAAACGCCCCCAGGGATCAAACATGATCTCCTCGGGGTAAGACAACCGTCCACGGACATGGCCGGCGCCGAGGAAACGGTACTTGAACGCCCCGGACTGATCAAAGACGTTTACCGTGCCGGCATGCCGGTCAACCAGATAGACCAGCCCGGCCGGGCCTATCTCCAGGGCATACGGGAACGACATGGACCGGGCCGGTTTGATGGTCCGCATGACCCTGCCGTCATGGCCAAGGTGAAACACGGTGCCGGTCAGCCGTTCAAGCCCCCATATCCCGTCCTTTCTTACCTTGAAGTCGACGAATCCCCGGAACCCCTTCACGCCGTAAGCATTTTTCTGCGCGAGCTTCTTGGTGTAAACCAGTATCCTGCCGCTCTTCTTGTCGAGAATATAGAAGGCATCGCCATACTCGGCGAGCCGGTGCGGGATAACGTCAACCCCGTCCCAGGTCAGCGACTTTGACTCGAGTTTCCTCGATTTCAGATCTATCCTGGTAAGACTGTTGCGCCCCTTCTCGACCACCCACAACACGCCGCCAGCCTCGCGTATCATATCGTATGGCGCCTGCAAACGCTTGCCGGCGTCGAAAAAGGTCAGAAACTCACCCTTGTCGGTAAAGGAGAGCAGACGGTTGTTCTCCGTATCCGCCACGTAGTAACGCTTGCGGGCCGGATCAACGAAGAGCCCGGCCGGCATCAGCATGGGTTTCGAATCTTTCTTGAGAATCGGGGCCTTCAGACTGAATTGCCATTGCCAGGACGTGGCCGCGGCCGGAGAAACTGCCACGGCCAGCCCCAGAAGGAAAAGGGATGCGGCCAGGCCAAGACCGGATACGCCCCGTCCGCGTCTGCTTTCTTTGCCTTTGTGCCAGTTCATGAATATCGCTCCCGTCAATAGCTGCGGTGGCACTGGACGCAAAGATCCTTTGCGCCGCTCAGCTTCAGGTTGAACTCGAAATCGGTCCCGTGGGGATAATGGCAGCTCACGCAGGTAACCGGCTGGCCGGTTCTGGGATCATGTACCTTGTCGCCGACCGGATGGGTGAACTTGCCCTGGGTCTCATGGCAGGAGGTGCAGACGCTCACCCCGTCCTTCTTGAGCAGGGCGATCTGGTTCGAGCCGTGCACGGCGTGACAGTCCTTGCAGGTGGCCTTGTCCCTCGGATGCGGATGCAGGGCGCCGTCCTTGCGGGCAAAGGTGTCGAGATGACATGGACGGCATACCCTCTCCTCCCGGCCGCGGAGAAGATCATCGCGGTCGGATGCGTGCGGAGAATGACACCTGACGCAGGAGTTGACCGGATCGACCAGGTGGTTGTGGGAGGCGTAGAGATCATTTTCTATGTCCTCCTGGTGGCACTCAAGGCACTTGTCCGTGGTGACCGCGCCATCGCCTTCATGGCAGTTGTCACAGCTTTCCTCATAAGGGGGATGCAGAACCGCCTTGATGAGTTTTTTGCTGTCAGAGCCGTGGGGATTGTGACAGCTGAGGCAGGCGCCTTCCACCTTTACCGGGAAACCGGCATGGGCGGCTTTTATGGCGCCGCCGGAATGGCATTTGCGGCAGAGCGCTGCGGTTCCGGCCCGCAGAAGCAGGAACTGTCCCGAGGCATGCGGCGCATGACAGGCAACGCATTTACCCTTTGCGTAAGGCGGATGCGGGTATTTGTACTTTTTGGCCAGCTCCGCCTCATGGCAGCGGAAACAGGCCTGACCGGGCCTGTCCTCACGGATAAGCCCCCTGACCCGGGATACATGAGGATCATGACAGGCGAGGCAGTTGCCCGCCCGCACCGGCTTATGAACCACAACCGCGCCCTCTTGCTCCTTTCCTATGTCGTGACAGCCCAGACACAGGCTGGAAACCTCCTGCTGCAACAGCCCGCTGTTTCTGGCCACGTGCGGGCTATGGCACACGGTGCAATCACCCCTGGCCACCGGCCGGTGCACCACCGCAGCGGAAAAATTCGCCCGGTCGTGGCACTTGTAACAGACCACTGCGGCCCCGGACGGCGCGGCCGCAAGCAGCAAAACACAGACAAAAGCGACAAGGAAACCGGTAAACCTTCTCATTTAAGGCGTCCTCCCTTGTGACAGGGGGTGCACTTACCCTTGGCAAAGGGATCGTGGCTTACAGGATAAAGCAGGCCGGCGCCAATACTGCCGTGAGGGTCGTGGCACTTGAGGCATGAAGACGCCCCCGGCCGTATCCCCTTGTGCCGGGCGAGGAAATCCTTGCTTCCGGTCTCGTGGCATCCGGCGCACAGATCAGCCAGAGGCTCGGTCAGCATGCCGGCGTTGTTCGAGCCGTGATGCGCATGACAATTGGCGCAGTCCTCGGCCGCAGGCGGATGGGCCACCCCATCCTTCCAATAGCGCGACACCTCCTCGTGACAGGACAGGCACAAAGGCGGCTGTTTCTTTATCAGGTTGGCCGGATTGGCCGAACCGTGGGCCCGGTGGCAGCCAACGCAGTTGAGCTCAGCTACCGGCCGGTGTTTGACCTTGAATGCGCCGAACTCTCCTTCAAGATCGTCATGGCAATCAAAACACAGCCGGCCGGCCATCTTCTTCAGGTTGAGGCTGTAGTCGGAAGCATGCGGCCGGTGGCACTGGGCGCACTCGCCGTCCACATACGGAGGATGATCCGCATCCTTGTCGTTGGCCGGATGGCACTTGCGGCACAGGTCGCCGCTTTCATAATCAGCCTCCAGGAGTTTGCTTCTTTCTCCCTGGTGCGGCGCGTGACAGCCGACGCAATCTCCTTGGGCAAAGGGTTTGTGCAGACTGTACTGTCCTTTTTCAAGAAGGACTCCGGAATGGCAGGAGAAGCACAGGGCATCCTGCTTTTCCCTGAGCAGGCTGGCCTGTCCGGAACGGTGAGGCGCGTGACACTTCAGACATTCACCCCTGGCGGCCGGGGCATGATTGATCTTGCCGCCCTTGCCGTATCTGCCCGGCTTGTGACATCCGGCACAGAGATCCGTCCCCTTGCGGGCAAGAAGATGCGGCTGACCGCCGGAGTGGCCCTGGTGACAGGCAAGACAATCGCCGTCCAATACCGGCCTGTGCCAGCTTTTGGCCTCTTTTTTCGCGGACTTGACTCCCTGATCGTGACAGGATCTGCACACGGACGCAGCCCCGGCCTTCATCATCCCGGGATTGTCGGAGCCATGCCAAGCATGACAGGCGGTGCAGTCGCCGCCATTGACGGGTTTGTGCTTCTCGTCCGGATTTACCTCATGACAGGAAATACATTTCCCGGCATCGGCCGCGGCCTGCGGCAGCCCTTTACCCTTGCCCGAATGGCAATCCCGGCATTTTCCGGAAAGGACAGGCCCGTGGACATTGGCCACCATGAGTCCCTTGCCGCCGGAACGGTGCGGCGCATGACACTCAAGGCATCCCGACGAAAGAACATAGCCGGAATGGGACTTCACTATTCCGGCCTCTCCGGTCTTGTGGCAGGACAGGCAAAGGTTGTCCGCCTTTTTTACAAGCAGTTTGCTGTCATCGCTGTAATGGGGATCATGGCAACCTGTACAGCCCTGAGCGACGGGCGCATGCACCAGCGCGCCCCGGAAGCCTTCCGCGTCATGGCAGGCCAGGCAGCCGTCCCGTTCCGGCTTTTTCAAAAGATCAGGGATAGCGCTGCTGTGGGGATCATGGCATACGGTGCACTTGCCATCCGCGACCGGCTTATGGACCACGCCTCGCCTGGATGCCTGCTCCGCCAGCCCCTTGTGGCAGGCATAACATAGCTGCGGGCCATCGATCCGGAGATTGATCCCGCCGATCATTCCATGGGGCAGATGACAGGAGCCGCATTTGCCATCGGCCACCGGTTTGTGAACAATACCCTGCGCATAACGGGTCCGCATCTCGGGATGACAGTCAAGGCACCCCTTGCGCGTCCGTTTCACCGTGGTCGTGGTAACGCACGCCGCTACGGCAACCAGCGCCACCACGACAGGAACAACCTTTTTGAACATAGCCGTCTCCTAAGCCCCTATTGCAGACTTGAGCCTCGTCCATGCCGCAACATCGGTCACAACATCGTTGGCAGCCTTGAGGCGGCCGACGAAATCCTCAAAAGCGGCTTCGAACTTCTCCTTGTCAAGCTTCTCCCGGATCTTTTTTTCGACCCGGTCAAAGGGGATGTATTTCCTGGACTTTCTACTGACAAGCTTCAGCATATAATAATTGCCCTGGAAAAGGAACGGACGGCTCACCTCGCCCTCGGACAACTCCTCAAGTATAGTGCGCACCTGGCCGACCAGGTACTTCGTCCTGACCCGGCGGAGGCTGGCGTCGTGGTGAAAGTTGCGCCGCACCACCTCGGAAAAGTCGGCTCCCGCCTGAATTTCCTTCCAGGCGCGGTCGATCAGCTCCTTGTCCGCGGTGACCTCCATGAATGCGACCCGGGCCGGTTCGGTATAATGGTCGCGGTTGTCCTCGTAATACTTTTTCACATCCTCGTCAGTGACACGGTTCAGCTCGGCCAGCCTTTTCCTGACCGCATTGTTCAGCTGGCTCTCGGCGTAAAAGGCGAGCTGACTCTTCAGGGGCTCCTTCTTCTCGTAATGGCGCGCCAACGCCTCCCAGATGATGATGGACTGGCTGTACATGGAATTGAGCGCTATCTTTTTCAGCCGCTCGAATTCCTCTGCATCGTACTTCTTGTTTTTACGCAATCTGCGTTCCCGGTTTACCGAATCGATCAGGGTGCCGGCCTTGATCTCCACGTCCTTGATGCGCGCCACCACCCTGTCGCGGAAATCACGGTCGTACTCTTTCCTGTCAACGGTTATGGCGGAAAACACCTCGTCGTCGACATCGAGGCCGAATTTTTTGCCAAGGCGGGCAATGAGTTCGTTGGTGAGCCGCGCCTGCTCCTTCTTCCAGAGGTTGTACCGGATTGTTTTCTCGTGTTTGGCAAAATCCTCCGGGCCAGGCTCGCTGCGGCCGTCAAAACGGAGAATGACAAAGACCCGGTTGTTTTCAAACACCTCTGAGATGCCGCCGGGAGAAAGCTTGCCGATCTCCTGCTGCCAGACGGGATCCTGTTCCGCAACCCGCTTCGGGCTTACCGACACCTCCTGGTAACGGACCGGGCCGCCGTCTTCCTTTTTCACCCCCTGAAGATCCGCAAAGACGAGTTTGCCCGCAGGCTTCCCGATAAAAGGCTCAAGGCTTTTGCGGGCCTTTTCCGCCTTGTCGCGGGTGTCATAGTAAAGAAGCTGAAGATCGTAAAGCGGCCGGTAGTCTCGGTCGTAAACCTCCCTTATCTGTTCCGGGGTTATCTTTATCTTCTTGTCGATCTCCTCCCTCTTCAGGGCCATCATCGCCCGCACCTTGACAAACACCTCCATCTTGCGGGCGAATTCCGGGGTTTGATCAAGCCCCATGTTGCGGCCTTCCTCGGCAAGCAGCTTCCAGCGGACAAAAGGCTCAGGGGTCTCGGGAAAGCTCAAACCCGGCTCCTTCCAGAGATCCCACCACTTGCGGATATCCTTTTCCGTATACTTCACGCCGTTTATGGTGACCACGGCCCTGGGGCCCCAGAACCAGGCCGCAGCCGGCGCCGCATGCGCCAGCACCAAAAGCAACAGCGGGACAACGGCCCGCCTGATTATTCGCTGCATCTATGCAATCCCTCCTCAAACCAGGCCTCGAGGATCTCCCTTGACATCCTCTTGGCCAGGGCCGAAACCGTGTTTATAACGCCAAAATGCATCACCTTGCGGTAATCCCTGCCCTCCCTGCGGACAAAGGTGGTCCACAAGGTGCGGCCGCTCTCCCCGTCAAGAATACGCACCACCACAGCGATGCTGGGCTCAAGCTTGCGGCCGTATTCGGCCTTGTCGCGCATTTCCAGCACCGACCCGGATATGACCATCTGAACCCCGAGGCGGCCCGCCAGTGCCCGGATCTGTTCAATGTCCGGAGTACGGCCTATTATGACCTTCATCTGGCGGTAGATCTTGCGCACGTCTCCCTCCTGGGAAACGAGATAGTTGCCGTTCTCCAGAAGCTCGGCGACAAAGATCCGGTAGAAAACCGTATCTGCGAGAGGATAACCGCACTGATTGGAAAAAGGCAGCACCGCCACCCGGCAGACATTGCCTTCATCCGGCAGCGGGGCCTGCTTCATCACCATCGGCCGGGAGCGGAACCCGCATCCGGCCAGGGTCAGCAACAGCCCGGCCATCAAGAGGCATACAGAGGTGCGGCAAAGGAAAGGGCGCATAACCGGTCAGAACTCCTCGACCCACGCAGGAGAGCCGTCTTCCTCCTTCTCCGCCGAAGCATCCTCTCCCCTGGCGAAACGCTCGAGGTCATCTATCTCCTTTCTGGTCTCATTGCCGAGCACGTCCCGGATTACCACGGTGCAGGCGAGCTTTGTCTTCTTCTTGCTTTCATCCGGCACGGCCACATCCATCATCAGCGGCCGGCCGAATCCCTTGGCCACCTTGACCACGCTCTTGGGCAGGGGCACCCGGCCGTTGGCCACCTTGATCACCTCGCGGGCCGGAAGCTGATCGCCCTCGGCCACCTTGACCACCTCGCCCTTCTCGTTCCTCATCTCCATGCGCCAGAAGGCGATGGGCACCTTGCCTTCATGGTTGAGGTCGATTATAAGGTCGCGGCCGCGGTTCTTGGCCTCGAGAACCATGGAAGGCGGGGTCCGGGCCACGGCCACGTTCTCGGTGGCCACGGAACGGTTGCCGGCCTTGTCCCAGACCTCGAGCTCCACATGGTAGATGCCCTCGGCCGCAGGCCAGCCGTCCTTGCCGCGGCCGTTCCAGACGAAACGCATCGGCAAGTTGCCGTAGCCGTTATAGCTCATCTGCTCCTCGCCGTTTTCGTCCTTGACCTTGATCCGCCAACGGGCGACCGGCTCGCGCCTGAGCATCCTTGGAATGATTATGACCCTGTCACGGAAGGCGACCGTGCCCTCGAGCTTGATGCCCTTGAGCTCGAGCACCAGCCTTGGCGGCGCGGAATCCACGCTGTAGGAGCCGAGAAAAGACACCTTTCTCCGCCCTGAGGGCCAGTTTATGACCATGGTCACCGGATAGCGGCCGTCACGGTCATCGACCCGCCACTGGGCGGAATAAGTGAAGCCGTCCTTTGACTGGCGGGCGAGATGGACACGGCCGCCGGCCTTGAAAAATATCCGCGGCATGTCCTCTTCCGCCCAGCGGGTCCTGAGCCGCACCTCGCAGCTGACCTTTTCCCCCCTCCTTATGTGCTCAGGACCAAGAGACACCTTTTCTATCTCAAGGGTGGGCTGCTGCTTGGCGACAAAGACGTAGTCCTCGGGCCATTTTTCCATGACCTTCTGACCGAGAAGCGCCATCAGGCCCGAGATGTCCTTTTTCTCGCCAAGGTCGAGGATACGGATGAGATCGGCCTGGCTGATGCCGCCGCTGCCGGTCCACAGGGTGCGGGTGTCGTCGGTGCGAACCAGATAGAGGCTCAATCCCAGGGTAGGAGCCACATCCTCCTGCCTCAGGGATATGGTGCCGAAAAGAATCAGGTCGGCGCCCAGTTCCTCCCGGGCCTGTATTATATGCCTGGTGTCGAGAAAACCGAGCCAGCGGACCCGGTTGCGGGCGAGGAAATCGATGACCGCGTCCTGGTCTATGACGTCAAAACCACGCTGGTTCAGCTCCCAGGCGAGGTAATCGGTCATCTCGGCGTTGACCCCGTTCTGCCCCCGGCTCAGATCCTCAATGGGCAGGACCGCTATGGTCATGGCGTAAACGCCGCTTGCGGCAAACAGACAGAGGAACAGACCTGTAGCTACTATGATACCGCGCAACCTCATTCGTCTTTCCTCCTTACCTGTCAGTCAGTTTTTCCAGCCCCCCGCCGGAAACCCGCCAACCTACTTCGCAGAGGCCATGGTGCTCAGCAGGTCACGGGTCAGATAAAGGGTGTTGTGAAAACTGTCTCCCGGCGCAATGCCGAAGAGCCGGCCCAGCCAGCTCTCCGTCGTTCTCCTGCCGCTGGCCTGCCAGAGGATGATCGAGGCCTTGGAATCGACCAGCCGCAGGGTCAGGGCCAGCTCGGGAAACGACAGGGAGCCGCGCCGGATTTCGGTCGCATCGTCTATGGTGCCGAGCAGAAAGGCCTGGACATTGAGACGCTGCCCAAGCCGCTTGAGATTGATGAGGTCAATGGGACGATTGGGCTCAATGGCCTCCTCGCGCATGACACTGTCCACGATCCCCTTGTCCACAACGTCGGCGATGCCGAGGGCCAGGATCTGGGTAATGGCCACGTCCCGCACCCGTTCCGCCGCAAACCTGTCCTTGGTGTTGTTGATAAAGGGCAGCACCGCCACCCGGTTAACCAGCCCCAGGTCGACATCCTCACGGTTGTACGAGACGTGCGAGCGCGACAGGCCGCACCCGGCAAGCCCGGCGGCAAGACACAAAACGATAACAATGCTTATCCGACGCATGATCAGCTCCTTTGGTCATTATACCTCAAGTTTCTGCCAAACTCCAGCACTTATTATCCTAACCCTATGATTTCATGAGCCTTTTATAGCAGCCATCCGCCATGTCCCCACGCCGGTCAATAGGTGGAGAAGTTTGCCGTCAAGGTGCTCTTCAACCTGAACTCGTTGTCTTCGGTTGAATTGTAACTGCCGATATTCTGCCAATGCAGCCAGCGCAAAAGATTCCACCGGAAGGCAACGCTGCCGCTATGGGTGGTTTCTTCCTTTTTGGTCAGAGTGTACTTGAGATCAAGCTGGGTATTGGCGCTGGTCTTGGCATTTATACCGGCGGTCAAGACCTGGGACTCAATGTAATCCGTATTCCATTTACGGGTGCCGGAAAGGGATACGGAAAGAATATCTCCCGGATGCCACGCTATATTCAACCCGGCAGTGTATGAGGTGGTCTTCGCCGTATCGGTTTTGCTCACCGACTGGGAGCCGGAAAGGGTTGAGGTCAGCTCCGGAGTGACGTCCGCGGAAAACTCCAGGGTATGCTTGAACTCCTTGCTGGTGCTGCCCGTGGCCGCCGTCTTGGTGGTGTCCTGGCTCATGGTGTAAAGGGCGCTGAGATCAGGGTAGAGCATGGCGGTTATATCAAAGTCATAATGGTATATCTCGTTAAGAAGAACATCGCCCCGCCGGTGCTCCGTATAGGTTCCGCCACCGTGCAGGTCCAGGGTGCCGAGCGGCGCGGAACCGAGGCTGAGGCCGTAAACGCGGCTGGTGTTCTCGAGCTGGCCGCTCTCCTTGCGCCAACTGTCTCCCGCGGACAGGGTGGCGTCAAGGTAACGGTTCGGATGATAGTTGAGGTTTGCGGTCTGGCTGCGGTTTTCGCTGTCGCGCCCCGGGTCGTATTCCTTCTTGTAAAGACCAAGGTTATAGCTGAAACGCAGGTCCGGGCGCATCCGCCATCCCAGGGAGAAGTTGGTCTGGTTGGTGGTTATGTCGATGGTGTCCTTCACCGTGCTTCCCGGCGGCGCGGTGCCCGCGTCATAGGCCTCTATCTCGGCGAAGTCGGGCACGGGCGAGGTGAGCAGATAATCCACAACCACCTTTACGTAAACGGCAGAAACGCCGCCGACGGGAACAACAAAGCGCAAATTGGCCGAGTCATAGGATACCGAGGTGGTGTTGAGGGTCTCCTGGGTCCAGTTTGTGCCGTCGCTGCTGCTGTATAACCGCCAGTTGAAGGAGGAGACCAGAGAGCCAAGATCCGTGGTGGTGTAGACATAAAGATAGTCAACGGTCTGAAGATCCACCTTGGCGGCGATGCCGATATTGTAGCGGCCGTTGACGTTGTCCCACTGCATGGCCGCCGCAGCGGCGGTGGTGTTGCCGTCGTTGAGGCCGGGATTGTTGGCAAGCGCGCCGGTAAGCGGCGTGGTATCCACGGCGGAAAGGGCCTGCGACACCACGAGTTTCCGCAAAACGACGCCGCTGCTTGAGGCCAGATTGATATTGTCGTTTATGGTCAAAGAGTAGGAATGACTAAGGTTGAGGCTCAGGCGGTTCTTCCAGAAGCTCCTGCCCGCGTTGAACCTGGCCAGGTGGGATACCAGGTCGTTGTCGCTGTTGCGGACGTAGTCCCGGTCCCGGGTGAGGGAATAGTCATAGAAGAGGCTCGCACCGCCAAGGGACCAGCCGATGGACGAGTTCAACCGGTCCTTCTGCCGGTCGGCGGTTCTCGGCTCCGCATCCACGTAGCTGCGGTCGCTGCCGACGCCGACATGAACAGAGGGATACAGCCCCCTCTTCCAGGCGCTGCTTATATCCGCTTGAAGAGAAGTGGATATGCTGGGGTAACGATCCTTTATCCGGCTCTCCCGCCGCGAAGCCGCAAACCGGGTTGAGAATATGTCATTGACAATGCTCAGCCTGGCCGACGGACTGAACTCCTCGCGCGACAGGCTTCTTTCATTATACTGCCAGCCATAACGCACGTTTTCAGACAGATCGGCCGCCGGAGTAAGGGGCTGGGACATGGAAAGGTTGGCCGTATTGTTATAAAACTCCAGGAACCGGCCTTCATCGTCCTCCTCGTAACCGTACACCCCGCTCATGGTAAGGCGTCCCGAGGCGCATGCGCCAGCCGGAGTGAAAAGACACACCAGCAAAGCCAAGGTGGGGACGCAGAGCGCCCCCACCAGTGCCTTGGATCTCTGCCGTACTGTAAGGAAAACCTTATGCATCAGGCGCGCGCCCCGGCCTGTGCGGCCGGACCGTCCGGCCCGGCCGCACAGACATTACCGGCTGGGTTTCACCTTGGGGTTGACCCGGTCATAGGTCTTGGGGGCATGGCAGCCGACCACGCAGGTGGCGCCGTTCTTGGTCCTGGTGATGCTTATCGGATAGGACCAGGCCCCGAACGGCACCTCGTAACGGATATGCTTGTACTGATCGGAGGCATGGGGGTCGTGGCATGCTATGCAGGTCCGGCCCTTCTCCCGGTTGACGTGGAAATAGTGCAGATTGTACTTGCCGTCCCGGAAGTTGGTAAGGGTCTCGGTGTTCCTGGTCTTGGCGATGTCCTTGTTGTGACAGCCGAAACAGAGGTCGTACTTGTCCGGAGCGTAATCGCTGTAGAAGTTGAGCGGAAACCGCCTCACCAGAAGCCTTGCGAACTGGGAGCCATGGACGTTGTGACAGGCGGTGCAGTCACCGGTCTTTACCGGGCCGTGCTTGCTCCTGCTGGGCTCCACCTCGTCGCCAAGCTCCACATGACAGGAAAAGCACAGCTTCTGCATTTCCTTTTTCAGCAGGCTCGGGTTGGCTGAACCGTGCGGCCGGTGGCAGGCGGTGCACTTGCCCTCGGCCACCGGCGGATGTTTGATCTTTGCGCTGTTTATCGCCTCGTAGATCTCCGGGGTGGCGTCCTCGTGGCACATGGCGCACAGCGCCCCCTTCTCCATGCTCTTTTTGAGCTGGTACTCGTTGGCGCTGGCATGGGGGTCGTGACACTCGGTGCATCCCTCCTCCACCGGCGCATGCACGGTCTCCATGGCCAGGTCGTCGGCCTTGTCCTCGTGGCAGGTCAGGCAGATCTTGCCGCCATCGGGCGGGGCGATGAGCAGCTTTTCATTGGGCGAGGAATGGGGACGGTGACAGGCGATGCAGTCGCCCTCCTCCACCGGCGAATGGATGTGCGAGCCTTCGAACATATCGCCCTCGTGGCAGTTGACGCACAGCCCCTTGATGGTGTCGCCCTCGTAACGGAGCTGAAAGCGCTTCTCGGACTGATGGGGGTCGTGGCAGCCGGTGCAGCCGTCCTCCAGGGCCGGATGCACCACCTTCTGGCTGAACTCCTCCTTGCGGGCCTGATGACATACCAGGCAAAGCTCCTGGCCCTCGCGGGCCACCTCGTTCTCAAGAAAGGAGCCGTGGGGGTTGTGACAGGAGATACAGACCCCGGCCCCGACCGGGCCGTGCACATGCGAAGCCTTGCCCTTGTCGCTGTGGCACTTGCCGGAGCTGCAACCGGCCCGGGCCGGAATTATCTTCTTGAAATCATAGGCGCCACGGCGGAAACGGTGGCAGGCGCGGCAGTTGGAGGTATCGACCGCGGCATGGATGTAAAACTCCCTGAAGTCCGACGGGGGCGTATATTTCTTACGGTTGGGAGAAAAAAAGACCCGAACCGACGCGACATCCGGACCGGCCTTCACCTTGATGGTGTTCATCCCCTTTCTGAGGCTTATCCGCGCCCCGATGACGCCGCCATCGGCCAGGGCCGGTTTGCCATTGACCCTGACGCCGCTTATGTCGACCTTGGATCCGGGTTTGACATTGGCGGTGGCGGAAAGGAAGATGTCGCCATTGGTCACCCAGACCTTGTCAGGAGGGCTGACTATCCTGACCGCAGCCCCGGCTGTTGCCGCGCCAAACAGAACAACTGCGGCCACGCATCCCAGAACCCTGGAAAAACCCGCTTTCCCCATCATCGTTTCACCCCGTTTTTCATCTGCCGTTCATTTGCGCCAGGACTCCAGCCACCCCTCCCGGACACCGGAAAAGCGCAAACACCCATATCCCCTGCTACTTGCAAACAGAGGAGAAAGCTACAATGGAAGGTGGGGATTGTCAAGTCAGGAGACAGGATACAGGGGACAGGAGACAGAAGGGGGAGCCAGGGGCCGCGGCTGCGGGGCGGGCCGCAGGCAGCTACTGTCTCCTGTTTCCTGTCTCCTGAAAAAAAAACCTCCCCGGCCGGGTGATCCCGGCCGGGGAGGAATGCGACCCGAGTAAGGGATTCAGGTCTTACTTCTTGCCGTGGCAGGTCTCGCAACCGGTGGCCTGGGTGGTGTCACCGGCCTGGTTGAGGGAGTAGTCGAACCGCAGCATGTCGGCGTTGGCATTGCCGTGGGCCACATGACAGGAGAGGCAGATGACCACGGCCTCGCTCGCCTGGAAACCGGCCTTGCTGAAGGTGGTGTTGGCGGTGTTGGTGGTCGCCACCGGGATCGCCGGATTGTACGCCGTGCCGTAATTGGTCTCATAGGCGGTCGGCATATCCACGTCGGTGGGATGCCTGAGCCAAACACCGTTATTTGAAAGATTGCCAGTGTTATCAGTATGGAAGGCGCCGTGGCACCTGCCGCACAGCTCGCTGATGGTGCCGTTGCCGGCGGTGTCGCTGCCCGCGGCCCGGGCCTCGCCGTAGTAGACGTTGGCGTCGGTAGAGGTCTCCACGCCGAAGTCGGCGTCCTCAACACCCTGGACGCCAGAGAGGAAACGGAAGCTGGCGCCGACCGAGGTGCCGTCCAGCCAGGTGGCGGAGTCGTTGCCCTGGTTGGCGTGATGGCCGCCGCCGGTGTGGCAGCTGGTGCAGGCGATGGGCGAGGCGGTGGGGGTGGTGCCGCCGCCGGGAGCGGTGGCCAGCGCGCCGTCCGCGGTCATGCCGGCGTCGGTGACGTTGTGATGGGTGTTGTCAACCGTGGAAAGGCTGAAGTAGCCGCCGGACAGGGTGTTGGCCGTATCGTCGACCTGGGGGGCGCCGATGGCGGCGCCGGTGGTGGCGCGGCCGGTGCTGGCGTCGTTGCTGACCCCCTGGATATGGCAGCCGGCGCAGCCGCTGCCCTTGAGCAGGTGATCATACGGGGTGTTGACGCCGCCGCTTGCGTTCATGGCGGCGCCGTTCTGGCTGTTGTGCATGGTGTGGCAGTTGGAGCAGACACCCTGCATGGCGGCACCGGCGAGACCCGGCAGCACAAAGGCGCCCGCGACCAGCATTCCAGTGAGCAGAAGCTTCTTGTTCATTCTACTTTCCTCCTAACTTTTTGTTTTGCGCGAAGTTCCGGAGCCTCCCCGGCCCCCCCTTCATCACTCCCAAGCAGAAACGGCAATTTCCGCTTCTATGTTGCAGTCTATCACAGGAGCATGGCCGCGTCAAGACGATTTTGCCTCTCAAGACAAGTTATCCTGACATTGCCTTTGATCCTCCCTGAAAGACCGACTCGTAAAAAGCCCGCGATGCGGCCTTTTTACGAGTCGGAAGGCAAAAGTCAAAAGTATCGGCAGGTTACGAATCAGACATTTTATGCCTTCGGTGCTGTTTCGGGTTTTTACGAGGCCATCCTGAAAACGCCTCCATGTAAAAGCCGCGGCCACAAGGCCGCATCCGGACTTTTGCCTTTTTACTTTTGACTTTTACCTTCGGATGCCGGAATCCCGCCGGGATTCCGGCATCCGCCTACCTGCCCCGCAGGATGAACCACGCGGCAATGACTCCGGCCACGGCCACCGGACCGTAAACCCCCAGGGCAGCTGGCAGGTCTATCTCCTCCGGCCCGGAAGGCCGCGCCGGCCGACCCGGCCCGGACGGAGCCGCCGCCATCTCAGGAGGAGGCGGAGGCGCAGGCCGGCGCACCGCCACCTTCATCCGCTTTGCCGAAAGTCTTGGTGGTTTCACCTTTTTCTCAGCCGGCTCTTCTGCCGCCACACGGCCGGGACGGGCGGACGATACCGGCGACGGCGGGGACGGCCGCCCGGCAGCCGCCAGTGACAGCGGCGCAACAGGGGCAACGCTCTCACCGCTCGCGCCAACCGCGGTCACCGCAGGAGAAGACACCCGCGACGGAACCTTTTCCACAGGCTCCACAGCCGTCACCCGCCCGGGCGCCGGCGCGGATACGGCTCCTCCGGAAGGCGCAGAAGGCCTAGCCGCAGCTGCCAGCGACAACGGCGCCGACGCAGGCGTTGAAGACACTGCGCCCCCGACCACAGGAACAGCGGGCATCGACACCCGGTCAGGAACCTTTTCCACAGGCTCCACGGCCGTCACCCGTCCGGGCGCCGGCGCGGATACGGCTCCTCCGGAAGGCGCAGAAGGCCTGGCCGCAGCTGCCAGCGACAACGGCGCCGACGCAGGCGTTGAAGACACTGCGCCCCCGACCACAGGAACAGCGGGCATCGACACCCGGTCAGGAACCTTTTCCACAGGCTCCACGGCCGTCACCCGCCCGGGCGCCGGCGCGGATACGGCTCCTCCGGAAGGCGCAGAAGGCCTGGCCGCAGCTGCCAGCGACAACGGCGCCGACGCAGGCGTTGAAGACACTGCGCCCCCGACCACAGGAACAGCGGGCATCGACACCCGGTCAGGAACCTTTTCCACAGGCTCCACGGCCGTCACCCGCCCGGGCATGGCCATGGCCACGGCCGCGGGCGGCGCAGGCCTTGCCGGGGCCTTTTTCTCCGGCTCAACCCTGGCCAGCCGCGGCCTGCGGACCACCATCTGGGTATCTATAACCTGAAGGCGCTGGTTAAAGGTATCTGAAACGATACAGTTGCCCTTTTTGTCAACGGTTATGGCGTTGGGAAAGTTGAACCAGAGAGGCGCGGTGCCGCGGCCGCCGAACTCGAAGATGTAACGGCCGGTATAGTAATCGTAGACCAGGACCGTGTGGCGCATGTAATCGACCACATAGATGACCTGCCTGGACACGTCCACAGCCACCCCGAATGGCTGGCTCATCTTGCGGTCCGCCCCGCCTTTTTCACCAAAGGAGAAGAGAAACTCCTCCCTTGGTGAAAACACATAGACCTTGCTGGTCTCGTTGCTGACCAGGTAAATCCGGCCCTCGCTGTCTATATTGATATCGGAAAGAATAACCGCGCCGTAGGGAAGCGCGTCCTTGTCGCCGGGCTCGGCGTTGGGGTTGGGCCGTATGGTGCCCGGCGGCTGCCCTTCCACCTTGCTGCCTCTTGGGCGCAGAAGCTCGTCCCAGGCCCGGAGCCAGTGATCAAAGGTGCCGTCCGGCCTGAGCACCAGCACCGCAGTGATGCCGCTGCCCAGGATGTAGAAACGGCCGTCA
>JALWTY010000055.1:703-1875 GCA_026993265.1 Desulfobacterales bacterium | reverse complement strand
CTGTAGCCTTGCCAGGATGCGCAGGCGGAGCTCTGCCAGCGCGTGCTGGCTCAGCATTTCGCGCCTTGCCGGGATGTCGGCGGCAAGCTCCTCGGCCAGGCGCAGGAAAGTGCGTTGGTAGTAAAGGTGCCGCAGGCCGTCCATGTCGGTCTGGCTGAGGTCGCTGAGCCGGTAGCGGATGGCGTCGTTGGCCATATTGGCGGCGTAGTGGCCCCAGGGGATATAGCTGTTGCGTCGCAGATATTCAAAGATGTGACTCTCGCCGCGCCGCCACTCACCGATGATCTCGCTGTCGCCCTGAACACCGGGGCGCAGGACCATGACCTCCTTGTAGTGGTCGGGGAGGGCCTCGTTGTTGACCACCACCTCGAAGAGGGTGTGGTCGTGGATAACGGCCCGGGGACGGCCGGTGTTGTCCCTGGTGTAGCGCAGGCCCACCGGCTCGCCATGTTTGTGGACAAACTCACAACACAGCTCGGCGATTTCGGTGAGGTCGTCGGGATCGGTGGAGTGGGCGGCCAGGGCCAGCAGGACCGGGTGCGGAAGATCGGCCAGGCGCGGCCCCTTTCGGTCGCGCAGGAGGCCGCTCATGGAGGTTGCTGGCGGGGGGGGCAGGGCGATGGATTCCGGCGCCGCAGCCTTTGCCTCCGCCCAACTTCTGCAGATATAGGTTGTTCCCCGAAAGGAGAAGGCGTTGGGGATTTCGTAGATCCACTCTCCCTCGTCCACCTTGACGTCTCCGGCCGGAAAGTTCCGGGTATTGAGGTGCCGCCGGCCATCGGGAAACTCCCCCAGGGGGCGGATGTCGTCATGCTCCCGGCGGTTGATCACCGAATAGGCCGGCTTGTGGACAGCATAGCGGAAGGAGCCCGTCGGGGTCACACAACTTCTTGGAGGGGATTCAGGCATGGTAAACGGAAAAGGATTTCGGGCTTTTTGTGGGTACGGCTTTTCTATTGAACGGCCGGCGGCTGTTCACCGGCCCGCGGTTGCTTTCGTGCTTTCGGATGTCCCGCAGGGTAGCCATTATTCCCGTTTCTGTCAACCTTCGGCTGTGGTGTCCGGACCGCCGTTGTACCGGAACCGGTTGTGGCACTGCCTTCGTTGCTTTTGGATCTCGGTCAGCCGGCCTCGGAAGCCCTTGATATCGTTGCTGCTTTGCAGGGCGGGCA
>JALWTY010000055.1:0-693 GCA_026993265.1 Desulfobacterales bacterium | reverse complement strand
GGCAGGGCCTGGCAGAGGGCGAGGAAGGGCGTGTAGAAGGCGTCGCCAAAGCCGGGATAGGAGACCATGATCTCCACCAGCCGGACGAACTCTTCCACGACCTGTTCATCGGGAAGACGGTCATCGTCGACGGCCCGGCATATTTTCTTCAGCGTCTTTTGGAGCTTCTTTTTCAAGGGACGAAATTTTTGCTCTGCTACCTGAATCTGTTGACGGGATCGTGCCATTATGATGCTGCCATCCTTTGCCTTTCAGATACTGTATCCTGCCTCGGCGCCACCCTCTGCGGCGCCCCGGACGGTTGCCGGTTGCGGCGGCTTTCCGGGTCCGTGAATGTTGAAGACGGAGCCCTGTTCAGCCGCCTTGCTCCAGGGCCTTCTTCAGGGCCGCGATGTGGACGTGACCGGCGTAGTGGAGCGAGCTCTTGCCGGAGATTGGATCAAAGGCGCTGGGGTCGGCGACACAGAGATACTGTACCTCCCTGGCCAGGGTGGGCAGGGCCTCGTCCACCGTCATGCCGGCCAGTTTTGCCGCCACCTCCCAGGTGGCCCCGCAGGAGGCGCCGCGTCGTACCGTGATGTGGGTAATGGTGCCGCCGGCTGTCTTGACCTCGAACTCGGGCACCCCGAACTGTTCCCCGTAGGCCCCCAGGTTTTTGTGATGGCCCAGGCCGCAGCAGGTGAAGGGTGTGAT
>JALWTY010000054.1 GCA_026993265.1 Desulfobacterales bacterium | reverse complement strand
GCCGGCTACCTCTTCGGCGCCAACCAGCAATACCTCGCCGCCCATCTGCGCCAGGCCGTGATCGCAGCCCTTGCCTTCTGCGTGGTGGTGGTGGCTGGATACGTCTTCGTCCGCCACCGTCTTGCTGCCTCAGTGAAAGGAAGCGACGGGTCGGAAAGGTAACCCTGGGGACGGAAACGCCCCGTTGTTCCGGGGCGTTTCCGTCCCGGATGCGGCGGCAAGGCATTGGCCGCATGCTCCGGCTGATTTCCGGTTCCGCGTCTTGCGGGGCTGCCGGGCCGGATGCGGCAGCGTATGCGTCCGGTGGCATGGAGGTTGCAACTCAAGAAATGCCAGTTCTTTTGTGATCCGCCGCCGGTGGCCATAACGGGGCCCGGCCGCCGGTGGCGGGTTCCTCCTTTGTCCTGGTGTTCTTTTCCACCACCTTCCTCATGTTCCTTGCGTCCCTGCGACAAAGTCGCGTCCGTGTTCGCTCTTGCGGGCACTGAGAGCCATCAGCCGTTCCGCTTGCTGAGCCTGCCAACCGCTCTTTTCTCCATCGTTACGGGTGCTTGTGATAACATCACGGAATGGAGACGGATAATGATGTTTTGCTGTTCGGGAGGGGGAATGTTCAGAAGCCTTGTTCTTGCCGCGTTTGTGCTGTTTCTGTCTGTGATGGCCGTGATGCCGGCCGCGGCCGGGCATCGTACGGTCCGGGTCGGAGTATACGAAAATCCGCCTCTGGTCTTTGCCGACAGGACGGGCGGCTATGACGGGTTTGCCATCGACATCCTCCGCCAGGTGGCCCGCCGTGAGGGATGGCGGCTCGAGTTCGTTCCCGGGACATGGAAGGAATGCCTCGCCAGGCTGAGTGCGGGCGAGATCGATTTGCAGGTGGCCATTGCCTGGTCGGAAGAAAGGGCCCGCAGGTACGATTTCAACCGTGAGACCCTGTTCAACAATTGGGGCAGGATATACGTTTCCGCCGGTTCAGCCATAGAGTCACTCCTGGATCTCGCCGGCAAACGGATTGCCGTGCTGGATGGGGACATCCATGCCAGAATACTTGGGAAAACCCTGGAGGCTTTTCAGATCAGGGCCACTATGGTTCCATGCCGGGATTATGCGACGGTGTTGAAGAAGGTGGCAGACGGTGATGTGCATGGCGGCCTGACCAACCGGCTTTTCGGTCTTCAAAACGCTCGCAGGTTCAGGGTCCTGCCTTCTGCGATCATCTTAAATCCAATCGAGATCCGCTACGCCGCGAGCCGGAACCTCAGCCGGGATCTACTGGCCGCCATCGACCGCTGGCTCGGCGAGCATAAGAAAATGGAGGGAGGCTATTATCATCAGGCCATCGACCGCTGGCTCGGCATTGAGTCTCCGGCCCGGATTCCTGCCTGGGTTCCCTGGCTGTTGGCCGTCCTTGCTTTGGCTGTGGGGATGGGTTTC
This sequence comes from Desulfobacterales bacterium, assembly GCA_026993265.1. Classification (GTDB taxonomy): domain Bacteria; phylum Desulfobacterota; class Desulfobulbia; order Desulfobulbales; family JAJRZW01; genus JAJRZW01. The sequence continues at coordinate 25,362 of JALWTY010000054.1, read as the reverse complement.
GTGTTTATAGTAGCGCTCAGGCGAATGGTGCGCAGACGTACCGTGGAGCTTGAGGAGGAAAAGGAGAAGCTGGCCGCGGAACGGGCCCGCAGCGAGGCGATAATCGCCGGTTTAGGTCACGGTATCTCCATTCAGGATCGTGATTTCAGGGTGACATACCAGAATGATGTCCATAAAAGGCTTGTTGGCCACCATGAAGGGGAGTTCTGCTACCAGGCCTATGAGGGAAATGATCACGTCTGCGACGGTTGTCCCTTGGTCATGGCTTTTGCCGACGGCGGCGTTCACCGTGCAGAGCGGCACGTCAAGACGCCAGAACGGGAACTGTGGGTGGAGATCACCGCCTCTCCTCTCTTGGGCCCGGACGGCGCCGTGATTGCCGGCCTTGAGATAGTCCAGGACATAAGTGAACGCAGGCTTGCCGAAGAAAAGGAGCGGCAGATGGCGGAGCAGCTTCGCCACAGTCAGAAGATGGAGGCGATCGGCAGGCTCGCCGGCGGTGTTGCCCACGATTTCAACAACCTTCTCACATCGATCCTGGGCTACTGTGAGCTTGCTCTTGCCGAGATCCCTCCGGACCATCGGCTTGCTGAGAACCTGAAGGTGATCCGCAGTGCGGGCAACAAGGCCGCTTCCCTCACCCGTCAGCTACTTGCCTACAGCCGCAGGCAGGTTATGGCCTTCGTGCCTCTGGATGTCAACCGGGTGGTCAAGTCCATGCTCGATATCATGCGCCGCACCCTGGGCGAGGACATAGGGATCAGAACCTCCCTGGCCCCGGACCTGCCGCTGATCGAAGGGGATCAGTCCCAGATCGAGCAGGTGATAATGAACCTGGCGGTCAACAGCCGCGACGCCATGGAGCGGGGCGGCGAGATCCTGATAGAGACCGGCGTGCGCGAGTTCGACGAGGCGTATATGGAGAGACATCCTGCGGCCAGGCCGGGACGTTATGTGATGCTGGCCGTTTCCGACACCGGCTGCGGCATGAGCCCCGACATCCAGGAACGGATATTCGACCCGTTCTACACCACCAAGGAACAGGGTCGCGGCACCGGACTGGGCCTTGCCACCGTGTACGGAATAGTGAAGCAGCACCGTGGATACATCTGGGTTTACAGTGAGGTCGGCCGGGGAACCACCTTCAGAGTATATGTGCCGGTGTCAGGGGGCGTGGAGAAAGGCGAACCCGAGGCCGGGGGGTTCAAGGGAGTGCCCGGAGGCAGCGAAACCATCCTGGTGGTGGACGACCAGGAGGATGTGCGCCGCCTGGTGGCCGACGTCCTGGCAGCGCTGGGCTACCATGCGCTCACCGCCGCCGGTGGGGAGGATGCCCTGCGGGCCATTGCCGACAACAGGGTGGATCTTGTGGTTTCGGACGTGATAATGCCGGGGATGACCGGCCCCATGCTGGCTGAACGGATCAAGGAGATATCACCGGAGACCAGGGTCGTCTTCATGTCCGGCTACACCGACAATCATATCGTCCTGCGGGAGCTCCGCAAGGAGAGTCTTCCCCTGATCCAGAAGCCGGTGTCCCCCAAGGTTCTGGCCGTGATGGTCCGCAGCGTCCTGGACGAGAAGGAGGCCTGACGGCGCTGCGGGAGAGCCTTTTTTATTCCTTCCGGTATCTTTTCCGGAACGGGAGGCAATCCCTGCCTTCCGCATAGGCGCGGAAGGCGGGATCGTCCATCCTCTCCTCGTGACAGTCGAGACAGAGGCCTACCTTGAGGATGCGGGCGAGTTCCTCGCCGTTGAAGGGCCGCAGGTCGGGCCGGCTGGTCTTCTGCAGGGGGCGGCCGTCGATGGTGACAAAGGCGTCGAGCGGCGGGGTTGCGCCGTCCGGGGTCTCGACTCCCCTCGACACCGGGGTGAAGGCGAATGATCCGTCCGGATTCATGGTCACGGTCCCTTCGCCGAGCCCGAGCGTCTTCGGGTCGGCATGGCAGCCGGAGCAGCTTCTTCCCTGCGGCCTGGTGGTGTGGGGCGAGAGCGCGGCCACTGTCAGGGAGTTGAAATGGCTCGCCGGGCCGTTGTCGCCGTTGACCAGGGTGACGATGTCCTGGCAACCGGGGGTGACGATGACCACGTGCCCGGCCCACAGGGCCAGGGCCGGTTTCTCGTAGCGCAGGTAGGAGCGCCCCTCCTCCCACCAGCCCGGGGTCTCCTCGAGGGTGAGCTTGTCGAGATGGGTGTCGCTCGCGTCCCTTTTCACGTGGCATCCGTAGCACTGCGGGGCCCAGGCGGCGTGGCAGGCCTCGCAGCCGACGCGTTCGTGGACCCGGTTGTCGCACACCCCGGCCCTGGGCGGCAAGAGCGGCAGATCCTTGCCGCTGAGTTTTGCCTCGAGCAGGTAACGGCCGTTCTCCCGGCGCACGTTGTTCAGGGTTTTTCCTTTGCGGGTGCGGCCGGGGGCCTGGCTGTGGCAGCTTTCGCATTCGATCTCGAGCTGTTCCTCATAATGGGCGTAACGGCTGCCGTCGCCCATGATTTCGTCCCGCGTGTGGCAGTCGATGCAGGCCATGCCCTTTTCGAAGTGGACGTCCGGCGGCAGGTTCTGGTAGAAGCGGTCGCCGGGCAGCCTCCTTGATGAAAGACCGCCGTTCTCGTATGGAGTGCCGTAGCCTTCGGATTCGTAGATACCCTGGTATGACGTACCCACCCGGCCGCTGCGGTTGTGGCAGCGGACGCAGTTCTCCACCGGCACCTTTCTGGTCAGAAGCGGATGTTTGCGCCCCTTTTCCTTCACCGAGTGGCAGGCGGAGCAGCCGCCGCCCTTTTCGTTGAAGAAGGCCGGGGCGTCGGGCAGGTCGTTCTTGCTCTTCCACAGGTGGCAGGTGGCGCAGAGCTTCCGGTAGTAGTCGATGGCCAGCGAGGTGCGGCCCGAGTCGATGAGCTGCTTTACGGAAATGTCCTCGTACTGGTTCGGGGCCTCGCCCCAGTAGTAGAGCAGGGTGGCCAGGATGCCTCGGTTGGTGGCCATGAGGGAGTTCTCCACCAGGTGGCGGTCCTTTGCGTGGCATCCCTCGGTGCCGCAGGTTTCCGGCACCGCCCTGAGATCGCCGGGGTTCTTGTACATGCCCGCGTGGGCCTTTTCCTTGTCAATGGTCAGCGGGTCGCCGCGATGGCAGACCGCGCAGCCCACCGTGTCCGGGGAATGGGCCGGGCCCGGATTCTGATCCTCGTGGCAGGTGACGCACATGTCGATGCGGCCGTCGGTGAGGCGGTGGACCGCCGGCGGGCGTTTTACCAGGTTTTCCCGCACCGCGGCCGCGAGCAGAACCAGGACGACGATCAGGAGGCCGGTCTTGCGCCTGTCCATGTTTTTTTCCCTAATTCCCTAAGCCCCTAAGTCCCTGTAACGGTGGGCTATGGGATAGCGGCGGCCGTAGCCGAACGCCTTGCTGGTGATCTTGAGTCCGGGCGCGGCCTGGGCCCGCTTGTACTCGTTCGCGAATATCCTCTCTATCACCGCGGCCGCGGTCTCCGGGTCGCAGCCCGAGTCCGCTATCTCGGCGAGCGAGCGGTTCTCCTCGATCCAGGCGGCAAGGATGGGGTCAAGGGCGTCGTAGGGCGGCAGGTCGTCCTCGTCCTTCTGGTCCGGGGCCAACTCCGCGCTCGGCGGCCGTTCGATTATCCGGGCCGGGATGATCTCGTCTTCGCGGTTGATGTAGGCGGCCAGGCGGTAGACCATGGTCTTGGGCACGTCGGAGAGCACGGCCAGTCCGCCGTTCATGTCGCCGTACAGGGTGCAGTAACCCACCGCCATCTCGCTCTTGTTGCCGGTGGTGAGGAGGATGCGGTTCTGGTGGTTGGCCACCGCCATCAGCAGCATGCCGCGCAGCCGGGCCTGGAGGTTCTGCTCGGTGAGGGTTCCCTCGATCCTGCCGAGGATCGGCGCGAGGCTGGCGCTGATCACCGCCATCAGCCCGTCGATGGGGGCCCGTTTCACCTCGAGCCCGAGCCTCTTCGCCAGCCGGGTGGCGTCCTCGGCGCTTGCCGGGGAGGAGTAGCGCGAGGGCATGATCATCGCGGTGACGTTGCCGCCGCCCAGGGCCATGGCCGCGATCACCGCGCAGACCGCGGAATCGATGCCGCCGGAGAGCCCCAGCACCACCTTCGAGAAGCCGCACTTGCGCACGTAGTCCCCGGTGCCGCAGGTCAGGGCCGAGAACACGGTCGCCTCCTCGTCCGATTCCGGGAAATCGATGGCCGCGGCCGCGTGGGTGTGTTCCGTGTCCACCACCAGGAGGTCCTCGGTGAAGGCGTCGGCCATGGCGAAGACCTCGCCGTCCCGGTTCACCGCCAGGCTGCGGCCGTCGAAGATCAGGGCGTCCTGCCCCCCGGCCTGGTTGACGTAGAGGAGCGGCAGCCGGTGTTTTTTGCAGATGTTCTCGAATATTTTTTTCTTTATCGCCGCCTTGCCGAGGCGGTAGGGCGAGGCCGAGATGTTGACCAGCAGATCCGGCGGCCCGGCCGGGCCGGTCATCATGTCCGCCACCGGGTCGTCGTGGTAGGCGCGGCCGCCCAGGGCCTCCTTGTCGTTCCAGATGTCCTCGCAGATGGTGACCCCGATCCGTAGCCCCTTGAACCTTATTATGGAAGATTTCTTCCCCGGCTCGAAGTAGCGGGTCTCGTCAAAGACGTCGTAGGAGGGGAGCAGCCGTTTGGTGGCCGCGGCCCTGGCGCGGCCGTTTTCTATCAGGACCGCGCCGTTGAGGAGCGGCTTGCCCGCGGGATCCGGGTTCCTCATGACCGTGCCGCACAAGGCCGGGAGCCCGGCCTTGGCCGCGAACTCGCGCACCGCCCGGTTCTGGGCCTCGATGAAGGCGGGCCGCTCGAGCAGGTCCCGGGGCGGGTAGCCGGTGAAGGAGAGCTCCGGGAACACCACCAGCCCGCATCCCGCGGCCGCGGCCCGGCGGGCGAGGGAGAGCATCTGTTCGAGGTTGCCGGGGAAATCCCCGATCACCGGGTTTGTCTGGGCCAGGGCTATTTTCATTCTTCAGGCTTGCTTGTGAATGTTTACAGTACAGAGTCGAAGGGGCAGGGCGCTCCGGCGCTTTGCGGACGCTGTCAATTTAAACGCAAAGGGGGCGGGCCGAAAGGATTTTTCCTTGCCCTCGAGGCTTTTTACATCTAATCTCATAGGGTTTCTTCAAGACGACTCCTTTCGGCCAAGGGAATCCATGATAAAATACTTCGTCCTCGACACCAACGTCCTTCTCCACAACTCCGAATCCCTCACCTCCTTTGCCGACAACACCGTGGTCCTGCCCATGAGCGTCATCGAGGAGCTCGACCGCTTCAAGTCCCACAACGACGAGCTTGGCCGCAACGCCCGCATGGTCATCCGCACCCTGGACCGGCTCCGCGGCCGCGGCCGCCTCGGCGAGGGGGTGGAGACCGACTCCGGCGGCCGGCTGATGATCTATTACGAAAAGGACAACATCGACGACCCCGGCCTCGACCTCTCGGTCCCGGACAACCGCATCCTTGCCGTGGCCCACACCCTGCGCAACCAGGGCAAGAAGGTCATCTTCGTCTCCAAGGACATCAACGCCCGCCTTAAGGGCGACGCCCTAGGCCTCGACGTGATGGACTTCGAGAAACAGAAGGTCAACTTCGACGAGCTCTTCTGCGGCCACTGCGAGCTCAAGGTTCCCAAGGAGACCCTGGACCGCTTCTTCCGCGAGAAACAACTGGTGCTCGAGGGCATGGGCGCAAGCCCGCAGCCCAACGAGTTCATCATGCTCATCGACGAGGGCAACCCGGCCCACACCGGCCTTGCCCGGGCCCGGGAGGGCGGGGTGCTGGTGCCGCTGGTCCCGGAGTACTCCGAGGTATGGGGGCTCAGGCCGCGCAACAAGGAGCAGCGCATGGCGCTCGAGCTCCTCATGGACCCGGAGGTGCAGCTCGTCACCATGGTGGGCCAGGCCGGCACCGGCAAGACCCTGCTCGCCCTGGCCGCGGCCCTGGAGTCCACCATCAACTACAAGCGTTACGAGCGCATCCTGGTCTCGCGGCCCATAATTCCAATGGGCAAGGACATCGGCTACCTGCCCGGCGACAAGGACGAGAAACTCTTCATCTGGATGCAGCCCATCTTCGACAACCTCACCTACCTGCTCGGCGACGGCAGGAAACGCAAGAAGGGCGAGCACGGCGAGGAGGACGAGCCGGTGCGCAAGAAGATAGAGAAACTCATGCGCGACAACGTGCTCGAGCTCGAGGCCCTCACCTATATCCGCGGCCGCTCCATCCCCAGGCAGTTCGTGGTGGTGGACGAGGCCCAGAACCTCACCCCCCACGAGGTCAAGACCATCATCAGCCGGGCGGGCGAGGGCACCAAGATGGTCCTCACCGGGGACCCGTACCAGATAGACAACCCCTACCTCGACTCGAGCAGCAACGGCCTTACCTATACCAGCGAGAAGTTGAAGGGCATGGCCATCCACGGCCACATCACCCTGAGCCACAGCGAGCGATCCCCCCTGGCCGCGCTCGCGGCGGACAACCTCTGATGGCCGTCCGCAGAAAGGCCGCATCGCGGCCTTTTTTACGAGACGGAAGGCAAAAGGCAAAAAGTAAAAAGGCAAAAGTATCGGCAGGTTACGAGCCGGTTTGTGCCTTCGGTGCTGTTTGAGGGTTTTCAGGAGGGCATCATCTATAAGAAACCATGGCCGGGGGAGCCGGGGAAAACAAGGAGAAAGACATGGAATTCGAGCCCAAATGGATCGCCTGGGAGGTGACCAGGCGCTGCAACCTCAAGTGTGTGCATTGCCGTTCCTCGTCCGAGCTCGAGGTCAAGGGCCATCCCGATTTCTCCCTCGACGAGGCGAAACGGCTGCTGGACGACATCGCCTCCTATGCCAAACCGGTGGTGGTGCTCTCCGGCGGCGAGCCGCTTCTGCGGGAGGACGTCTTCGATATCGCCGCCTACGGCACGGAGCTGGGCCTGCGGATGTGCATGGCCACCAACGGCATGCTGGTCACCGACGAGATCGCCGGGAAGATGAAGGAGAGCGGCATCAAGATGGTGTCGCTGTCGCTCGACGGCTCAACCGCCGAGGTGCACGACAACTTCAGGAACGTCGAGGGCGCCTTCGACGGGGTGATGCGCGCGGCCCGGATCTTCCGCGAAAACGGGGTCGGGTTCCTGATAAACTCGTCGTTCACCAAGCGCAACCAGGAGGAGATCCCCAAGGTCTACGAGCTCGCCAAGAAGATCGGCGCCACCGCCTGGTACATGTTCATGATCGTGCCCACCGGCCGCGGCGAGGAGATCATGAGCGAGCTCATCAGCAAGGAGGACTACGAGAAGCTCCTCAACTGGCACTACGACATGGAGAAGGAGGAGCACGACATCCTCGTCCGGCCCACCTGCGCGCCGAGCTACTACCGCGTCCTCAGGCAGCGGGCCAAGGAGGAGGGCGGCGGGTTCGAGCGGCGCAACCTGAAGTTTTCCACCGGCGGCGCCAAGGGGTGCCTCGCGGGCCAGCTCATCTGTCTCATCGACGTGGACGGCAACGTCCTGCCCTGCAGCTATTTCCCCAAACCGGCCGGCAACATCCGCGAGCAGTCCTTCCGCGAGATCTGGGAGAACTCGGAGCTGTTCCGCGACCTGCGCGACTTCAAGAGCTACAAGGGCCGCTGCGGCGACTGCGAGTACGTCAGCGTCTGCGGCGGCTGCCGGGCCCGGGCCTACGCGGTCAGCGGCGACTACATGGCCGAGGAGCCCTTCTGCACCCACGTCCCCTTCAAACAAAAGGTGAGGAAATGAACGATACCTTCCTGAAAGCGGCCCGCGGCGAGCCGGTGGACTACACCCCGGTGTGGATCATGCGCCAGGCGGGGCGCTACCTGCCCCAGTACCACGAGGTGCGCAACAAGGGCACCTTCCTCGAGCTGTGCAAGAACCCGGAACGGGCCGCCGAGGTCACCATTCAGCCCATCGACTACCTGGGGGTGGACGCGGCCATTCTCTTCTCCGACATCCTCGTGCCCATGGAGGCCATGGGGCTCGAGCTCGATTTCGTCGAGAAACGGGGCCCGGTCTTCGCCCACCCGGTGCGTGACCGGGCCGCGGTGGACCGGCTCGGCATCCCCGATCCCGAGGACGACCTGGGCTTTGTCATGGAGACCATCCGCATCCTGCGGCGCGAGCTTTCCGGCCGGGTGCCGCTCATCGGTTTTTCCGGCGCGCCCTTCACCCTGGCCACTTACCTGATCGAGGGCGGCTCCTCCAAGAACTACATCAACACCAAGCGGATGATGTACCAGGACCCGGAGCTCTACCACGCCCTGATGCGCAAGATAACCGACTGCACCATCGCCTACCTCTCCGGCCAGATCGCGGCCGGGGCCCAGGCGGTGCAGGTGTTCGACTCCTGGGCCGGGGTGCTCGCCCCCTGCGACTACGCCGAGTTCTCCCTGCCCTACGTGAAGGAGATAGTCAGCGCCCTTTCCGGCAAGGGGGTGCCGGTGATCTACTTCGCCAACAACGGCGCCTCCCTGCTCGATCTCACCACCACCTGCGGGGCCGACGTGCTCGGCATCGACTGGCGCATCAGCCTCGACAAGGTGGTGGACAAGATAGCCGGCCGGATGAGCGTCCAGGGCAACATGGACCCCATCGCCCTGTTCCTGCCCGAGGACAAGCTCGCCTCCCGCATCCGCCAGGTGCTGGAGCAGGGCCGCGCGGCCCGCGGCCACATCTTCAACCTCGGCCACGGCATCGTGCCCGAGACCCCGCCGGAGCAGGCCAGGCTCGCGGTGGAGCTGGTCCATTCCATCAGCCGGGAACTGCGGTGATGGTCCCCGGGGTTGACGAGTGCCTGAGGCTCATGCAGGCCCAGGGCATGCTCGCCAACATCCGGGCCCATTCCCTGATGGTGGCGGCGGTGGCCGAGGGATTGCGTTCCCTGCTGGCAGAGTCCGGGTTGGAGATTGCCGCGGACCTCGTCCGCGCAGGCGCCCTGCTCCACGACATCGCCAAGACCCCCTGCCTCGACGGCTCCTGCGAGCACGCATCAGCCGGGGCCGAGCTCTGCCGGGAACTCGGCTGGCCCGCGGTGGCCGAGATAGTTGCCTCCCACGTCCATCTTGCCGCCATCCCGGATGAGCCCGATCCCGTGACCCTGGTCTTCTACGCCGACAAACGGGTGAACCACGACCGGGTGGTCTCCCTCGAGGAGCGCGAGGCATACATCGTCTCCGCCTACGGCCGGGGGAACCCAGCCCGGATAGCCGCCATCCGCGCCAACGTGGAAAACAACTGGCGGCGGGTGGAAAAGATCATATTCTCCCGCATCAACATTGACCCGGATGCGGTGGATCAGGATTTCGCCGCAAGGCACGCGCTTGCCGCGGCGGCAGCGGAGGCCGGATGATGAACAGCCCGTTGAAAACGAGCGCGAGCGAGGGAGAGGCAATGAGTAATCCGGCGAGAAAGCGCATCGGCGTGGTGCTCTTCAACCTCGGCGGGCCGGGCTGCCTTGACGATGTCGAACCCTTTCTGGAAAACCTCTTTTCCGACCGCGACATCATCCGTCTCGGCCCCGCCTTCATGCAGAAGTTCATCGCCCGCCGCATCGCCCGCAAGCGGGCCCCCAAGAGCCGGGAGGCCTACCGGCTCATCGGCGGCGGCTCCCCCATCAACCGGATCACCGGGGAGCTGGCGGCCCGGCTTGCGGAAAACCTCGGCGGCGACGGCGGGTTCCGGGTGGACATGGCCATGCGCTACTGGCATCCGGGCGCCGAGGAGACCCTGCGGAAGATGGAGGCGGAAAGGCTCGACGGTCTGGTGGCCCTGACCCTGTATCCCCATTATTCCAAGGCCACCACCGGATCGTCGCTGGCTGATCTGAAGGCGGCGGCCGCCCGGATCGCGCCGGGGCTCAAGATTGCGGTGGTGCGGAGCTGGCCCGATCATCCGGGTTACGTGGAAGCGCTGGCTGGAAGGGTAAAAAAGGCGGCCGCGCCCCTTGCCCCCGGCTTCGCCTTGGTTTACAGCGCCCACAGTCTGCCGGTGAAGTTCATCGAGGAGGGCGATCCCTATGTTGAGGAACTGAAAAAGACCATCGCCGCCCTGGAAAAACAGACCGGCATCCGCGGCAACCTCTGTTACCAGAGCCGCAGCGGCCCGGTGCGCTGGCTCTCCCCCTCCACCCCGCGGATGCTCTCGACCCTGGCCGCGGCCGGAACCAGGGAAGTCCTGATGCTGCCAATAAGTTTTGTCTCCGACCACGTGGAGACCCTTTACGAGATCGACATCCTCTACCGGGACATGGCCGAAAAAATGGGCATGCGCCTTGCCCGGGTCGAGTCCTTCAACTACGCCCCCGACTTCGTCTGCGTCCTTGCCGATCTGGTCCGCTCCGCCTGCCGCAGGGAGGGGTGGCTGTAGCCAGGATGAAACCAGGCGGCGCTTTTCAACAACGGCGCGAAGTTGTGGGTGATCCATGGTGCATACTGGCGGGAAGCCTTATCGACGGCAGCGGCGCCGGCCTGCGCAGGAACGTGGTTCTGGCCGTGCGGGACGGGTTCATCTCGGAAATCCTCCCGGCCGCAGACCTTCCCGCTGCTGACCCGGCCAGGGTTGACGACCTTTCCCACTGCGTGATCCTGCCGGCGCTGGTCGACTGCAGCGTCTCGCTTTCGCGTTCGCCGTCGGTGGACATGGCGGCGCGGGCATCGGCCGAAGGGGCCGGTCTGGCGGAAAAGGCGGTCATGCTTGCCCGCCACGCCCGCTACTGTCATGCGCACGGAGTCCTGGGCGTGGCCGACAGCGGCGACCAGGACGGCCTGGTGGAGCGTTTCCGGGAAGAGGGGAACGGCCGGGTTCTGGCCTATATCCGTATTTCCGGCAGTGATTTCGTCAAGGTGGCCTTTTCCGCCGACATAGAGGAGGTGGATGTTCCGCATCCGGCCCCCGGCATGGATGAGCCGCGGCGCATCCTGCAGCGCCGGGGCGGGAAAAAGGCGGTGGTGGTGGCAAATGGCCGGCGGCAGGTGGAGGCGGCGCTCGCGGCGGGATGTGATGCCATTGAGCAGGGCTACGCCATGGGCCGGGACAACCTTGAAAGAATGGCAGAGAAAGGGGTGATGTGGATCCCCTCCCTGCTGCGGGCCAGGAACGCCCTGGACAGCGCCTGCGGCGGCGGGGAGGTCTGCTGCCGTTTTTCCCGGCGCTATCTGGCGCCGGGAAAGCCTGTTCCTGGCATGAAGGAGTTCTGGGAAAGGACACTCGCGGAGCAACTGGAGCAACTGCGTCTTGCCAGGGAACTGGGAGTGACGGTGGCGGTGGGAACCGGCGCGGGCAGTACCGGCATAATCCACGGCGAGGCCGTGGCCGAGGAGATAAAGCTGCTCATGCGGGCCGGATACCCGCTGGCCGCTGCCATCCGCTGCGCCTCGGTGAACGGGGCGCGGTTCTTCGGCATGGACGGCCTTGGCCCCCTCACGCCCGGCCACAGGGCCACCTTCCTCATCACCAGGGGCACGGCCGGGCAACTGCCAAGAAAGCTGTCATACCTGGAAGGCCTCTATATCAACGGGGAACCTGCCGGAACGCGGGAGGCGGGAGGCAGGGGACAGGATTGAGGGTGGCGCCCGCACTCTGTCCGTGACCAGGCCGTGGCTGTGGTGTTCGGGATTCCGGGATTTTTTGGGAAAACTTCCGTCTCCCGGCCTTACATCAGTCCCGGCGATCCGGCCATGAACTTGCGCATGCTCACGTTCAGGATGATGCCGATTGCGATCATGGTGGTCACAAGCGAGGAGCCACCGTAACTGAATAGCGGCAGCGGCATGCCCACCACCGGCAGGATTCCGAGGATCATGCCGATGTTGATGAACCCCTGCCAGAGCAGCAGTGCCCCCAGGCCAAAGGCGAGCAGGGAGCCGAACTTGTCGCGGGCGTTGGCCGCTATATCGAATATGAACACGATCATCAGAAAGAACAGGCCTATCACCACCATTGAGCCGATGAACCCCCATTCCTCGGCCAGCACCGAGAAGATGAAGTCGGTGTGGCGTTCGGGCAGAAAGTTCAGGTGTACCTGGGTTCCCTGCATGTAGCCTTTGCCGTAGAGCATGCCGCTGCCCACGGCGATCTTTGACTGGATTATGTGATAGCCCGCGTCGTGGGCGTACCGTTCCGGGTTGAACAGGGTCAGGATGCGTTGTTTCTGGTATGGCTTGAGCAGCCAGATCCAGGCTATTGGCGCAATGGCCAGGCCGCTGCCGATGGCGGCGGCGACAATCTTTCCCTTGACGTTTATCAGGCAGGTCATGGAAAAGAGGATGAAAAACAGCATCAGGGCGGTGCCGAGATCCGGCTGTTTCATGATCAGGACAAAGGGGATGGCGGTGAGGATCACCGGCATGGCCAGGTCCCTGAAGCCTGCGGCAATGCAGCAGTCGCGCCGGCTGTAGTAGGCGGCCAGGCTCACCACCAGGGCGAGCTTGGCCAGCTCGGACGGCTGGAGCCGGAAGAAACCGAGGTCTATCCAGCGCTGGGTCGAGGCGATCTGTTTGCCGCTCAGCAGGGCGATGACCAACAGGGCGATGACCACGCCGTAGAAGAGGCGGTTGAAGGACAGGAGGAAACGGTAGTCGACGCTGATGACCAGAAGGGTTATGGCCGCGCCCAGTCCGTAGTAGACGAGCTGGTGTATGAATATCTGGTGCCCGGCGCGCATGGATATGGTGGCGCTGTAGAGGTTGAGCAGGCCGAGCGCGGCCAGGGCCAGGCATATGAGCAGGAATCCCCAGTGGAGGTTGGTGAAAAGACGCCTGTCGAACTTGAACATTGTTGTTCCTTCCTCCGATGTCAGTCCGCCTCTGCGGCGGCCGGTTTTGGCCCGGCGAAGTATTTCTCCAGCACTTCCCTGGCGATGGGAGCGGCGGCCGAGCCGCCGTGGCCGCCGTTTTCCACCAGTACCGCGACCGCTATTTCCGGCTTGCCTGCGGGCGCGAAACAGGCGAACCAGGCGTGGTCGCGTTCGTTTCTTGGAATATCCTCCTCCTTCATGCCCTCGTATCGCTCGGTGTGCACCACCTGGGAGGTGCCGGTCTTGCCGGCCACGATCACCTCGTCTAGTGCGGCCTTGGCGCCGGTGCCGTGCTCCTCGTTGACCGCGGCCACAAGGGCGTCGCGGATCAAGGGCAGCATGTCGGAGTAGTCGTCGAACCTGCCGTCCGGCCGGGGGGTGAAGTCCCTGACGGTTCCGCCGTCCGGATCGACCACTCTCTCGACCAGCATGGGCCGGTAGAGGATGCCGCCGTTGGCGATGGCGGCGTAGAGGCGGCATATCTGCAGCGGGGTGGCGCTGTTGAACCCCTGGCCGATGGCCATGTTCAGGGTCTCGCCCTTGTGCCAGGGCTCCTTTTTCACCCGCATCTTCCAGTCCCGGTCGCCGATGAGGCCGGGCGATTCCCCAAGGCCGATGTTGGTGATGCTGCCGAGCCCGAGGGCGCGGGCGAATTTCGCCAGGATGTCGATATCCAGCTTTTCGGCAATGGTGTAGAAGTAGACGTCGCACGACTGCGCCAGCGCCTTCTTCAGATCCACCATTCCGTGACCGCTGTGCTTCCAGCAGCGGAAAGGCCGGTCGCCGAAGCGGATGGCGCCGTTGCACTGCACCTTGGTGGACGGGGTGATTATTCCTTCGTAAAGGGCAGCGATGGCGGTCACCACCTTGAATGTGGATCCCGGGAAATATTTGCCCTTGGTGGCGCGGTTGAGCAGGGGGTTGAGGGGGGAATGCCTGGTGAGGGTTGCCCATTCCACGTCGCTCAGGCCGCTTGCGAAGCGTTCCAGGTCGCACGAGGGCGAGCTCGCCAGGGCCAGGACCCTGCCGGTGTTCACCTCCATGGCCACGACCGCGCCGGGATTGCCGGCCAGCGCCTTTTCCGCGGTCTTCTGCAGGCCGGCGTCTATGGTCAGGTACACGTCGCGGCCCGGCAGGCTTTTCACCACCTCCACCTCTCTCTTGAGAAAGCCGCGTGAGTCGATCTCCATTATGGTGTGGCCCTTCTCGCCGCGGAGATCGCTTTCGAGCATCAGTTCTATCCCGGTCTTGCCGATCATGTCGTCGCCGTCATAGATGCCTGCGTACCGTTTCAGCTCTTTGAGGCTGACCTTGCCGAGGTATCCCAGGAGATGGAAGCCGAGCTCGGGATCGGCGTAGCTCCTCCGCGGCACCACCTGGATCTTGACTCCGGGCAGATCTAGATGGTTGTTTTCTATTGACACCAGGGTCTGCCAGTCGATGTCGCTTGCCAGGGTTACCGGCAGGTAGCGGCTCTGATCCGAGGCTTCCCTGATCTTGTCGATCAGGCTGGAGGTCTCCACCTCGAGGATGGAGGCCAGCCGTTTCAGCACCCGGTGGGAATCCTTGCGGTCGGGGCGGAGCCAGACCACGTTGAAGCATGGCCGGTTGGTGACGAGCAGCCTGCCGTTGCGGTCAAGGATGTTGCCGCGCGGGGCAATGGTGCTGATGGTCTTGGTCCGGTTGCTGTTGGAGCGCTCCCGGAAGTCCTTGCCGTTGAGGATCTGCAGGTACCACAGGCGGGAGGCAAGGATCAGCAGCATGAGCATGACGACGTACTGGGCGGCCGCGATCCTCCGTTTCAGGAAGAACCGTTCGGCCTCGTCCAGTTTGTGGATTCTGGTGATGGTGCGCTGAAACATGTTTCTGGTTCCGGCGGCTCAGAGATAACGGTTGCTGCGCCGCCGGCCATGGAGGATGCGCTGCAGCAGTTCCTTGTCGTCAAAAGGGGTGAGACAGCGGTCGAACAGGTGGGTGATCGGGTAGGAGATGATCGCCAGGGCCATGATCTCCGGCACCGCCTGTCTCCATGGAATCAGCTCCGTATGTCCGGAAAGGGAGGACATGAGCCATACGGTGGAGAAAAACAGCAGATAGGCGACGACCAGGACCGGAATGTGATGGGTGCGCCGGTCTATGTTCAGATTGGCGACGGCCACGCGGGTGACGATGAAGGTTACCAGGTATGCAGCCGGATATATGCCGTTGTTGACCCCGCTGGTTGCGTCGAGCAGAAGGCCGAGAAGGACGGCCAGAAGCAGTTCGCGGGAGTTTTCGAACCGGAGCGCAAGCCACATCACGAGAATGAACACCAGGTCCGGACGGCCGAACCACCCCGGTATCTTCACCAGCAGGGTGCTTTCCAGCACGATCAGGAACACCCCGCATGTCATGACGGCGACAGAGAACATGGCTGGCGGCTAATTGCGGCCTTTGGAGTTCATGGTCAGGGGATTCTCCCGCAGGAGGATCATGACGAACTCGAGCTGGCCGAAGTTCACCGCCGGCTCCACCCGCACCTCCTGGAACATTCCCCTTGCGGTGTTGGATACCATTGACACCCGGCCGATGGGTATGCCCTTGGGAAACACCCCGCTCATCCCCGAGGTGACGATCATGTCGTTTTTCCGGACGTCGAGGTTCTTCATCACATAGTTGAAGATATATCCCTCGCCGTTCCCCTTGATTATGCCCTGGGCCCTGCAGTGCTGTATCAGGCCATCCACCGCGCTGTTGGGGTCGATGCAGAGAATTATGGTCGATATGCCGGACGAGGCTTCCATTACCCGCCCGACGATTCCCTCAACGGTTATTACCGGCATGCCGGGACGGATACCGTCGTCAGCCCCCCGGTCCACGGTGATGGTCCGGAACCAGCTCGAGGTGTCGCGGCCGATTATCCTCGCGGTCACATTCGGTGATTCCGTCTCTTCCTTGAGGTCGAGCAGTTTTTTCAGCCTTGCGTTTAGGGCTGCGGCCTCGCTGTATTTTATGAGCGTGCGGCGGTATTCGTCCAGTTCCGCCTCGAGTTCCCGGTTCCTTTTCCTGACATTGCGCAGGGCGACGTAATCTTCCCATACCCCTGTGATCGAGGAAAACAAGGCCGTCGCGCCCCTCTGCCCCAGGCCGACGATCTCGAGCGCGGCGTTGTGGAGCATGTTTCCAGCGCCGCGGTTGAATACGGGCAGGGTTGCCACGGCGACGAATGCCAGCAGGGTGATGATGACCGCAAGTCTTCTCAGCCTTCTGCGATTGCGGTCTCTTCTTCTCATTTCGCGGGTCCGAGGCTGATTGAGGATGTGGGGGGGGAGGGGAACCGCTTCATCAGGAGGTCATCACCTCCTTGAGCTCGGCGAGGTTCTCCAGGGCCTTGCCCGAGCCCATCACCACCGAACTCAAGGGGTCGTCGGCGATGATTATCGGCAGGCCGGTGTCTTCCTTGAGGCGCTTGTCGAGGTTGCGCAAGAGCGCCCCGCCGCCGGTGAGGACGATGCCCTGGTCCACGATGTCGGCAGAAAGCTCGGGCGGGGTGAGCTCGAGCGCCATCTTGACCGCCTCGATGATGGCGTCCACCTGCTCGCTGATGGCGGCGCGGATCTCGTTGGAGTCGATGGTGATGGTCTTGGGCACCCCGCTTATCAGGTCGCGGCCCTTGATGTCCATGGTCTCATACGGCGGCTCGGGCATGACGTCGCCGATGGTGGTCTTGATGAGCTCGGCCGAGTGTTCGCCGATGGCGAGGTTGTGCTTGCGTTTGATGTAGTGCATGATGCCCTCGTCCATCTTGTCGCCCGCTACCCGCACCGAGTTGGAATAGACCACCCCGGCCAGCGAGATCACCGCCACCTCGGTGGTGCCGCCGCCGATGTCAACCACCATGTTGGCGGTGGGCTCGGTGATGGGCAGGCCGGAGCCGATGGCCGCGGCCATGGGCTCGTCGATGAGGTATACCTCGCGGGCGCCGGCCGACTCGGCCGACTCCCGCACCGCCCGTTTCTCCACCTGGGTGATGCCGGAGGGCACGCTGACGATGATCCTGGGATGAACCAGGGTGCGGCGGTTGTGGACCTTGTTGATGAAGTAGCGCAGCATCGCCTCGGTGACCTCGAAATCGGCGATGACCCCGTCCCGGATCGGGCGGATGGCCTGGATGTTGCCGGGGGTGCGGCCGAGCATCATCTTGGCCTCCTTGCCCACGGCCAGCACCTTGTTGGTGCGGGCGTCGCGCCGCACCGCCACCACCGAGGGCTCCCGCAGGACGATGCCCTTGCCTTTGGCGAACACCAGGGTGTTGGCCGTGCCCAGGTCTATGGCGAGATCGTTTGACAGCCAGCCGAAAAGGGAATCAAAGGGAAAAAACATGTGTCGGTCCTCAAGCGAATAAGGCGTTTGTCTCCGGCCTGTTACCGCCGGACGGGGGTTCGTGCAGCGTACTGCAACAGGTAGTTAATGGAAAAACGAATAAAACTCAAACAATTTATCAAAGCCACGGTTGCGGCGCAAGAAAGATAAGTCCCGCACCCGTCCGGCCGGCCTGAAAAACGTGGCAAAAAATCTTGACACCCGCGGGGCGGTGAGGTAAAGATGCCTTTCTACAAATCGTGGGGCTATAGCTCAGCTGGGAGAGCGCTTGAATGGCATTCAAGAGGTCAGCGGTTCGATCCCGCTTAGCTCCACCAGGATATCCACCCCGGTCTCTTTAGAGGCCGGGGTTTTTTGTTGCCGTCCTACCTGCGGAAGATCCTGAAGAGCAGGCTGATTATCAGGCTGATCAGGATGCAGGTGGTGATGGGAAAGTAGAAGCTGAAACCGGGGCGGCGGACGACGATGTCTCCGGGCAGGCGGCCGAGGGGGAGTTTCGCAAGCCAGGGCCAGGCGAGTCCCGCGGCCACGAGGATGAGTCCGATGGTTACCAGCGTCCTTGTCATTTGCTGTTGCCGAACAGTCCGTTGAGCAGCGCCCCGGCCGCGCCGCGGACCAGTTCGGCCTCGGGCCGGTCGCCGATCTCTTTGCTGATGAGTTTTTCCGCCTCGGCCGCGGCCCGTTGTCTTGCCTGTTTTTTCGCTGCGTTCCTGAGCCGGGCGCGGTCGAGCCCGAGCCTGGGGGCCCTTGCCGGGCCGCGCAGGATGAGGCCGAGCTTCACCGTCTTGCCGTCTCCGGCAAGGTTTCTTGCGAGTTCAGGGCTTATCTTTGCCGCCGTGGCCGCCGGAACCGCGGCGGTGATGCGGAAATCGAGGTCAGCGGCAACAATGCCGACGCTGCCCTTGCCCGTGAGGCCGATTTCCCGGGAGGCGAGCGCGCCCGAGAGCCACAGGCGGCCGTTTTTGACCTCGTAGTCTCCCTTGAGGTCGGAGGCGGTGAGCTCGGCCAGGGCCGGATCATTGAGCGCAGCGGCCAGAAGTTCCGTGTACGGGTTGCGGGTGATCCGGGCCTGTTTCAGGCTGTAGGCGCCGCTGGCGAAAAGATGATCCGCCAGTTTGGGCCAGGCGGCGCCGCGGCCGGAAAAGGTCGCGTCAACGGCGGCCTTGCCGTCGGCGATGCCGCCGCCGGCCTGGCGCAGCCCTTTTCTCAGGGCCGCGATCGAGATGTTTTCCGCGGCCATTTTTCCCTCATATGCGATGGGATCGCTCAGGGTCAGGATCGTTTTCCCGTTGATCCGGCCGCCGCAGGTGGCGAGCGCAAGACCGTCGATGAAGAGCTTGTCGCTGTCGGTGTGGAAGGATGCGGCGATGTCTTTGGCCTCGAGGTCCAGGTAGGTCAGGCGGCCGATCGCGATTCTGCCGGTGACCGGCGGCAGCTCGGGCGGGGCCGCCGCCTTTTCTGCGGAGCTGTTGCCGGCACTCTCCGCCTTTGCCGCCGCAGGCTTTTCCGGCAGCCTTGCCGCGAGCGCCACAAGCTTTTCCACGTTGAGCCGGTCGGCCGTGAACGCCAGCTCGGTCACCGGATCTTTCCGGTAACTCCTGACCGTGGCCGCAAGTTTCATTTTTTCGCTGTCGAGTTCCAGGCCGAACTCCGCCCTGACCCGTTCCTGGTCGAAGTCCGCGTTCACCTTGACCACCGGGCGAAGTCCGCCGTACTCGCTTCTCACCGTTGCCCTGGCCCTGCCGTTGAAGCTGGGCGCGCCGCCTGAAAGCTCGAGGTTCATGTCGATGTCAAAGTCCGTTTCCGTATCAGGGATGGCGCCGGTCCGGTCCGAGACCAGAATACGGCCGCCCCGGATCGCGATTTTTTCTATTCCAAGGGAGATGGCGCTTCCGCCCGTTTCTTTTCCGGCTGCGGGCTTCTTCCCGCCGCCTGTTGCGGCCGGGGCCGCGAGGATGGCCAGGGAGGAGAAATTGAATTTTCCGGTCTTGTCCCGGCTGATGCGGATCTGCGGCCTTTCAAGGATGACGCGGCTTATCTCGATTTTCTTCCGCAAGAGCGGCAGGAGACGGTATTTTATCACCAGTGAGTCGATACTGGCGAACACGTTCCTGTCATCCGCCTCGGCCACGGCCAGGCCGCGCACCTCGATGCCGCTGAACAGGGAGACGGAAACCCCGCCTATTTCCACCTTGCGGCCCAGGGCCTTTTCCGCCGGCGGCACGACAAGGCTTTTTATCCTTTCATCAGTGAGGTAGAGGTGAACCGTCACAAAAGCCGCGGCAAACGCAACCACGATGACCGCGGCAACACTGATGAGGATTTTTTTCATCTTCATCGTTTTCACCCCTATCTCATCCGCCGGCGTGTCCGGGTTATCTTCCCTGACGGCCTCGTAACAAGGCCGCGAAGCTGCCTTGTTATGAGGCCGAAGGCAAAAGTCAAAAGGCAAAAATATCGGTAGGTTACGGATCGAATGATTTTGTGCCTACCGGTTCGTTTCGGGTTGTTACGAGGCCGCAAGTAGCATTACGACAAGTCATTCTCAATCAATAACATTATCATATCTGTCGCCTGACATGAAACACCGGCAAGATTTTTTGCTCGCCGAGCCAACCAGAAAATATCTGGTAATGTTACATTTTTTCTTGTAACAAACTCTCATGGGTAAACCTCCGATACTGATAAGCTGGATAGGCGCAACAGATTTGAAGGCCTGCGAACAGGGGGACAAAGACGGTCCCGGCCCCATTGCGAACGCCGTGACGACCCAGGCGTATAAAGAGGTGGCCCTGTTAAGTGATTACCCGGAGGGAAGGACCCGCCCTTTCCTCGAATGGCTCCAGAAAAAAACCGCTTCGCCGGTAACAATCCGACAGGTAAAACTCACCGACCCCACGGACTTTGAAGAGATCTACCAGGCCGCTACAGCGCACGTTCGCGCCAAGCAGAAAGAGTTCGGCAGGGACACCCCCCTCACCTTTCATATCAGCCCCGGAACTTCGCAGATGGGGGCGGTGTGGATCATCCTGTCGGCAAGTAAATTCCCGGCCGAGCTGATAAAATCGTCCAGAGAGCACGGGGTGAAAAAGGCGACCCTCCCCTTTGAGATCGCCGCTGACTACATCCCCGACCTGTTGAAGCAGAGAGACAAAGAGCTTGAGCGCCTGGCCGCCGGCCTCCCGTCCGAAGCGAAGGAGTTCAGGGACATAATCCATCGCAGCAAGGAGATGCGCCGGGTAATCCACCAAGCCCAGCGGGTCGCCATTCGTTCAATCCCCGTTCTGATCGAGGGAGAAAGCGGCACCGGCAAGGAACTCCTGGCAAGGGCCATACACCAGGCCGGGCCACGCAAGGACAAACCGTTTATCGCCGTTAACTGCGGGGCAATCCCCCCGGAGTTGATCGAGTCAGAACTGTTTGGACACGAAAAAGGGGCATTCACCGGCGCTGCCGCCACAAGGAAGGGTCACTTCGAGTCAGCAAACGGCGGGACGATCTTTCTTGACGAGATAGGCGAATTGCCGCCGATGGCACAGGTCAAACTTCTTCGGGTTTTGCAGGAAAAAGAGGTAACAAGACTGGGGTCATCCCGCCCGACAAAACTGGATGTCCGAATCATCGCCGCGACCAATAGATCACTGATCACCCAGACAACAGAAGGCGCATTCAGGGAAGATCTGTTCTACCGGCTGGCAGTGGCCATTATAAAGATCCCGCCGTTGCGGGATCGCGCCGGCGACGTGAGTCTTCTCATTGACCAGCTTTTAAAAACAGTAAACAAGGAGAACCAAAAAGACCCCGCCTATGAAAACAAAAAAATTTCCGCAGGCGCAAAAAATCTTATGCTGCGTCACCCCTGGCCGGGGAATGTCAGGGAACTCCTCAACACCCTGCATCGCGCGGCTGTCTGGTCCGACGGCAGCACCATAACCGAGGAAGACATGAAAGAGGCGCTCCTTCAAATCCCGCAACGACAGCCACCCGGAGGAATCCCGGACCAAGCGATCGAAAACGGAATTGACCTGCCGAACATACTGGCCGAAATCGCGAGCCATTACCTGAAACTGGCAATGGAAAAAACATATAACAACAAGACGAAAGCCGCTAAACTATTAGGTTTGCCGAGCTATCAGACCCTGACCAACTGGCTCAAGAAATACGGCCTTGAATAGGTTTGGCACGGTGGTTGCTGAACCAGGAGGCATGAAGATCATGGACTCGAAAAATTTTGAGATGCTGCGTGAGAAGTGGCCGGAGCTGGCAGACCTGGGCGGTTTCGCCGAACGCTACACCTATACCGACCCGGCAAGCGCCCTTATCAAGCTTCGCACCTTCTGCGAGCATTTCGTGCAGAACATTTACCAGCTCCACAGTCTGCCCCTCCCCCCGTACCAGCACAACCTCTTTGACCTGCTCCGGGAGGATTCCTTTCGGAGCGCCGTGCCCAAGCCGGTGCTCGATACCCTGCACCAGATCAGACTCAACGGCAACGATGCGGCCCACGGCAAACCGACCAATAGTAAAACCGCGCTCGCTTCCCTCCGATATGCCTGGGAACTGGGCTGCTGGTTTTTTGTAACTTACGGCGGCGGCACGGTTGAACAATGCCCGCAGTTCAAGGAACCGCCGGCGGAAGACAGCAAAGCCAGATTGAAAAAAGAAAAAAAGGCGGCCCTGCAAAAACTCGCCGCCCAGGAGGCGCGGCTTCAGGAGCTCCTTGAGCAGGTTGACACCCTGCGTGCCAAGGCTGAAAAGGCTGAAAAGACAGAGGCCGAACTCGCCGCGTTGAAACTGGCCGGCCAGAAGGCGGCCGACGCCCTTAAATTCGATGAGGCCACCACCCGCAAACGCCTGATCGACAGGCAGCTTGTTGCAGTGGGCTGGGATGTTGATCCCAGCGGCGGCGATACCGAACAGGTCACCCAGGAGCATAAAGTCCTCCGCCAACCCACCGAAACCGGCATCGGAAAAGCCGACTATATCCTCTGGGACGAATCCGGCAAACCGCTCGCGGTCATCGAGGCCAAAAAGACCTCGGTCAACCCGGAAAAGGGCCGCGCCCAGGCCAAAATCTACGCCGACGGCCTTGAGAAGGAGTGCGGACAACGGCCGGTCATCTTCTACACCAACGGCTTCGACATTTTCATCTGGGACGATGCCCAGGATTATCCACCCCGACGCCTTTTCGGCTTCTACTCAAAGGACAGCCTGGAATACCTGGTCCGGCAGCGGGCCATCAAGCGCCCCCTGGACAAGACCCGGCCTAAAGAAGAGATCATCGGCACCCGGATGTACCAGCACCAGGCCATCCAGCAGGTCTGCGAACGATTCACCAAAAAACACCGCAAGGCCCTCATCGTCCAGGCCACCGGCACCGGCAAGACCAGGGTGGCCGTGGCTCTGGCCGACGTGCTCTCCCGGGCCAACTGGGGCCAGCGCATCCTCTTTCTCTGTGACCGCCTGGAGCTGCGCAAACAGGCCAAGAACGCCTTTGGCGACTTCATGCCCGGCGCGCCGCTCACCTATGTCACCGCCAACACCGCGGAAGATCGCAACAAACGCATATATCTCGCCACCTACCCGGCGATGATGAAGATCTTCCAGACCTTTGACACCGGCTTTTTCGATCTCATCATCGCCGACGAGTCGCACCGCTCCATCTACAACCGCTACCGGGATCTCTTCAAATGGTTTGACTGCCTCCAGGTGGGCCTCACCGCCACCCCGGTGGACAAGATCCACCGCAACACCTTCAAGCTCTTCGACTGTAAAGACAAGCATCCCACCGCCTATTATCCCCTTGAGCAGGCCATTGAGGATAAATTCCTGGTGCCCTACGAGGTCTATACCCACACCACCGGCTTCCTGCGCGACGGGATCAAGTTCTCCCAACTCAACGAACAGCAGCGCCAAGAGCTGGAGGACGCCGGAGAGAACCCGGAGTTTTTCGACTACGATGCAAAGGATATCGACAAAAAGATCTTCAACAAGGACACCAACCGGGAGATCATCCGCAACCTGATGGAAAACGGCATCAAGGACGGCGACGGCCGGCTTCCCGGCAAGACCATCATCTTTGCCCGCAACCACAACCACGCGGTGCTTCTGGCCCAGGTTTTCGACGAGCTCTATCCCCAGTACGGCGGCAGGTTCTGCCGGGTAATCGACAACTACGACCCGCGGGCCGACCAGCTCATCGACGATTTCAAGGCCACCGAGGGCAAGGACAAAATCACCATCGCCATTTCCGTGGATATGCTCGATACCGGCATCGACGTTCCCGAGGTGGTCAACCTGGTCTTTGCCAAGCCGGTCTTCTCCTGGGTCAAGTTCTGGCAGATGATCGGCCGGGGCACCCGCCTTTGTCCCAATCTTTTCGGTCCGGGCCGCGACAAGAAAAAATTCCGCATCTTCGACCACTGGGGCAACTTCGAACGCTTTGAGATCCCACGGCCCGAGGCCGACCCGGCCCCGTCCAAGTCCATCATGCAGCTCGTCTTCGAGGCCCGGATCACGCTCGCTGAAACAGCCCTGAGCAAGGCGGATCTGGATACGCTCAAAACCACGGTCGAGCTGATCAGAAAAGACATCAACTCGCTTCCCGACGGCACCATCGCGGTGCGGGAAAAGTGGAAAGAAAAGAACGCGCTCCTGGCCAAGGGCGTTCTGGAGCAGTTCGCCCCGAATACTGTTGCCGCGCTCAGGAACGAGATCGCCCCACTCATGCAGTGGGTCAACACCCGCGATCACTCCGAGGCCTACCGGTTTGACCTCATGATCACCAACGCCCAGATCGAACTGCTGCGCGATTCCGGCCGCCTGGCCGACTTCCGCGACAGGATCCAGGAGCGGGTGGACAGCCTCATCATGCACCTGACCCCGGTGCAGGCCAGGGCGGAGACGATCAGAAAAGTCCGCTCTTCGACCTTCTGGGACGATGCCGACGTCAAGGCCCTTGAAACAATGCGTCAGGAGTTGCGCGGCATCATGCATCATCGGCAGAAAACCACCGTTTATTCTACCCCGGCCAAGACCATCGACGTAACCGACGGCGAGGTCCACATGGAAAGACGCCCCAGCTACATCACCTCGGTGGACATGACCCTGTATCGCCGGATGGTGGAGGAGACTTTGGAAAAGCTCTTTGACACCAGCCCGGTGCTCAAAAAAATCCGCCGCGGCGAGCCGGTATCGGACAAAGACCTTGATTCGCTCGTCTCCCTGATCCTGCTCCAGAACCCGGACATCAACCTGGAACTCCTCCAGGATCCGGCCCTGACCCCGGAAATCGTCAAAGCGTTTTTCCCCGACACCGCGCCGCCGCTTGATTTTCTCATCCGCTCCATTGTCGGCCTGGAGCCCGCGGCGGTGGAGAAACGTTTTGCCGCCTTTGCCGCCAGGTTTTCCGAAAATTCGCGTCAGACCCATTTTCTCCGCCTGCTCGTCAAGCAGATCGAGAAAAACGGCGCCATCACCGTGGACAAACTCTACGAGGCCCCCTTTACCACCATCGCCAGCGAGGGCCCGGACGGTGTCTTTCAGAACGAGGACCAGATCGACGAGCTGATCAAAATCATCAAGACCTTTCAACCCCAACCAGGAGCACAGGCATAGTTATGGATACCGGAACACTCATGACGATTTTTCCCTGGCTCCTTGCCGTCTTCGTACCGGCGGGAATAACACTTTATTTTGTCCGCCAGATGAATACCCTCCGGCAGGAGGCAAACAAGGCCCGCGAGGAATCAGGCCAGCTGCAGGCCGCGCTGCAGGTAAAAGATGAAAAACTCGCCAACACCGAGGAGACCCTTGAACGGGAACGGCAAAAATCTGCCGAGGCCCTCGAGCAAATAACGGTGGAAAAAGACAGGCTGAAAGAGGCACACGAGGCCCTGCAGCAGGAAAAGGAGGACTTTAAGGCAAAACTTGCGGCCGCAGAGGCAAAAATCCCCCAAATAGACGCCCTGGAAAAGGCGCTCGCCGAATCACAAGAGGCGCTCGGCAGCCTCCGCCGGGAAAAGGCCGACCTGGAAGCCGATTTTGCCGCGCAAAAGACCCGGATGGAGGAAGAGCGCAAGGCGGCCAAGGAAAAAATCGCCCTGCTCGAACAGGCCGAGGAACGGCACGGCAAGGAGTTCGAGAACCTTGCCAACCGTAAATATGA
>JALWTY010000053.1 GCA_026993265.1 Desulfobacterales bacterium | reverse complement strand
CCACAAGCTCGATGCCGTACTGGGGCGTGATCTTTGAGGCGGCCTCGTGGACCATGGCGGAGATGCGGTCGCGGCCCACCCGCACCGGCTCGGCCATGGCCGCCTCCTTGTTGGTCATGGTGTCGAGCGACCAGTCCGAGCTGCGGATGATCTCGACCAGGTTGTTCTTGTTCACCATGTCCCGCACCGTGCCGTCGATGATGTCGTCGAGCACCGACTGGGCCCTGGTCAGGGTGCGCACGGCCTGCATGAACTTGAGGGCGTCGGCGATGCGCCAGCGGGCGGTGACGTCGAGAAAGATATAGGTCTTGTCCCGGGTGGGGATCTGGTTGGGATCGCCGTCCCAGACCTGGATCCTCTTGTCGTAGTAGGTGACCTCCTGGATGAAGGGGATCTTGAACTTGAGCCCGGCCTCGGTCACCGGGCGGCCCACCGGCCGGCCGAACTGGGTGACCACGGCCTGGTATCCCTCGGGCAGGACGTAGAAGCCGTTCCAGACCACCACGGCCAGGGCCAGCACCAGGATTATCGCGATTGCTCTGATGACTCCACGCATTTTTTCAGGCTCCTTCTATTTGGAGGCCGCGCCGGGCCGGTTCAGGTTGAGAAGCGGCAGGATGCCTTTCTGCTTGCGGTCCACCACGTAGACCTCCTTGACTCTGGGAATGACTTTCTGCATGGTCTCAAAGTACAGGCGCTTTCTGGTCACGTCGCGGGCCTGGCGATATTCCTTGTAAAGGGCGAGGAACCTGGCGGTATCGCCTTTGGCCTGGTTTATCCGCGCCACCGCGTAGCCCTCGGCCTCCTGTATGCGCTGCTTGGCCGTGCCCCTCGCCTTGGGGATCTGACGGTTGTAGGCCTCCTCGGCCTCGTTGACCAGCCGCTTCATGTCCTGGTCGGCCTCGTTGACCTCGTTGAAGGCCGGTTTTACCGCATCGGGCGGGTTTACGTCCTGGAGCTGAACCTTGACCACGTCTACGCCGCTGCGGTAGCCGTCGAGATCCTTCTGCAGCTCGCGGGCCACCTCCGAGGCGAGCACGTCGCGGTTACCGAGAACATAGTCGAAATCCATATTGCCGACGATGCGGCGCATGACCTTTTCGGAAAGGTCCCGCACCGCCTCGGCCACGTTCTTGACCCGGAAGAGGTAGTCGACCGGATCTTTTATCCGGTACTGGACGATCCATTCAACGTCTATGACGTTCTTGTCCGCGGTGAGCATCAGGCTTTCGGCGTCGTACCCCCTTTTCGCGTACTGGGTGCGCCGCGCCGCCTTGCGGGTGCGGAAGCCGAACTCCTCCTTGCGCACCGTCTTGACATCCACCTTGATGACCTGGTCCACCAGGGGAATCTTGAAGTTGAGGCCGGGATTGGCGATGCGGCTGAAGCGGCCGAAACGCAGGACAACGCCTTGCTCGCCGGGATTGATGGTGAAATAGGCGCCGTTGACGATGGCGAGAAATACCAGAACCGCGGCGATCACCGCTATCACCCGGCCGCCGCCCCTTTGGGGCTCGCCGTTCCCGCGGCCGCGGCCCGTGCCTTCCCCTCCTCCGCCTGCGGCAAGATCGGGATCGAAAACCTCTTTAAGCTTGCGGATAAGGGATGCTACAAAGTCTTCCGCAGGGTTGGCCTTCTTTCCGCCGCCCCAAGGGGGCTGCTGATCGTCCCAGTTCATTTCCGGCTCCTTGTGGTCATACGGACATTCGCAGGTTGGTGATACAAGTATACAGACAGCGGTCAGGGTTGCAACCAAAGTTGATGAACTCGTAACAACGGCTTCCTGCCGTTTTTACTCAACGGAAAGCCAAAGCGTAGCTTCGGCTTTCCTCTCGAAATTACGCAGTTTTTCAAACAGCGCAATTTCGCCGCCGCGTCCTGCGGCGGATGATGGACCCGTTGTTACGGG
>JALWTY010000052.1 GCA_026993265.1 Desulfobacterales bacterium | reverse complement strand
GGTCTCCTTGTAGGGGATCTTTGGCGGGGAGAGCTTCATCTCCACCCCGAACTTGCGCCTGACCCGCTCGGCGCAGACCTCGAGGTGGAGCTGGCCCATGCCGGAGAGCAGGGTCTGCCTGGTCTGGCTCTGGCGCTCGATCTTCAGGGCCGGGTCCTCCTCCACCACCTTGTTGAGGGAGGCGAAGAGCTTTTCCTCCTCCTTCTGGTTCACCGCCTCCACCGCAAAGGACAGGCCGGGCTCGGGCGCGGGCAGGATGTCGATTATCACCGGCCGGGACGGGTCGCAGATGGTGTCGCCGGTGGTGGTGTCCTTGAGCTTGGCCACCGCGCCTATCATGCCGCAGACGAGTTCGTCCACGGGCTCCTGGCTTTTACCCGCAAGGGTCATGAGGCCGCCGCCCTTTTCCTGGCTGTTTCTGCTGGCGTTGAGGAATGACGCCGTCTTGATGCTGCCGGAAAATACCCGGAAGACCGAGAGCTTGCCCGCGTAGGGGTCGGTTATGGTCTTGAAGACCAGGGCTGCGAACGGCGCGGACTCGTCCGCGGCGATCTCCACCGGGTCGCCGGAATCGGGCGGGGTGGCGATGATCGGCGGCCGGTCCTCCGGAGAGGGAAGCACCTGGCAGACGAGGTCTAGCAGGGGGGCGGTGCCAAGGTTGGCCGTGGCCGCGCCCACGGTCACCGGACAGATGAGGCCGGATGCCACCGCGTTTTTCAGCCCCGCCACCAGGTCGTCCTGGGCAAGTTCCCCGTCTTCCAGGAATTTTTCGATGAGCTCGTCGTCGGTCTCGGCCACGTTTTCCATGAGCGATTCCCGGGCCGTTGCCAGGTCCGCCTTCAGGGCCTCGGGGACATCGATTTCTTTCGCCTTGCCGCTGTCGCCGTCAAACGAGAACGCCTTGCCGCTGATGACGTCCACGCAGCCCTTGAAGTTGTCCTCCGCGCCGATGGGGAGCTGCACCGGCACCGCCTTGAGGCCGAGTTCGCTGTTGATCGCCGCCACCGTGGCGTCGAAATCGGCCCGTTCCTTGTCCATCCGGTTTACGTGGATTATCGCCGGGATGCGGGAGTCCTTGATGATGTTGGCGAACCTGGCCGTGGCCCCCTTGACCCCGAGAACCGCGCCGATGACCATGACCGCGCCGTCGGCGACCCGGGCCGCGTAGGCGGACTCGGCCGCGAAGTTGTCGTCGCCGGGGGTGTCGGTGAGGAAGAGGTGATGGCCGTTCCAGGTGAAGTTGTTGAAGGAGAGGCTCAGGGTGAGCTTGCGTTCCTTTTCTTCCGGTTCGAAGTCCATGGTCGATGTGTTGTCGTCGACCCTGCCAAGTTGCTTGTTCCTGCCTGCCGTGTAAAGCATGGCTTCGGCAAGGGATGTCTTGCCCGACTTGGAATGGCCGAGCAGTACCACGTTCCTGACCATGGCGCTCTTGCTCATGTAAACCTCCGTTATGGATTTATTGGACCGCTTGCATGCTGATACTTCTCCATCGTGGTTGGCGCGGCAGGGCCTTTACTGAACGAAAAAAAACTTTATGAACTGGAAAATAATACTATTCTGAAGCCTCCGGCAAAGTCAAGCTGCGTTTGGCCTTCAGCGGGACGCTGCTCCCGCGGGACCGCCATCTTCAAGATACCCTGGACAATCATGAAAACCGCGGCCAGCGATACCACGACCATAGCGCGTTCCGCCTCGTCGGTCAGCGCCGCGGTGATGATAAGCCGTCTCCTCGGGCTGGTGCGGGAGCAGGCCTTCGCCTTCCTGTTCGGCGCGGGCCCGGCCTTTGACGCCTTTGTCGTCGCCTTCCGCATTCCCAACATGCTCCGCGACCTCTCGGCGAGGGCGCGCTCAGCACCGCCTTTGTCACCGTGTTCAGCGAGACCCGCGAGAACGGCGACGAGGACCGGGTCCGCCGCCTGGCCGGCAACGTGGTGGTCTTCTTTGCCCTGCTCGTCGGGGCCATATGCCTGGCCGGAATCCTTAATTCTGAAGTCCTGGTGCGGATCATGGTGGAAAGCGGCTTCGAGGCCGACCCCGAACGGATGGGCCTTGCCGTTACCCTGACCAGGATAATGTTCCCCTTTCTGCTCTTTGTCAGCATCGCCAGCGTCTTCATGGGAATCCTCAACTCCCTGGGCCGTTTTTTCATTCCGGCCCTGGCCTCGAGTTTTTTCAACATCGGTTCGCTCACGGTCGGGGTGGGGCTGGCCCTGCTTTTTCCCCGCCTGGGCTACCCGGCCATCGCCGGCATGGCCTGCGGCACCCTGGCCGGCGGGTTCCTGCAGATGGCGGGGCAGCTTCCTTCCATATACCGGGCCGGGTTCAGTTTCGTCTTCAACCTGAACCTGAAAGACCCGGGGCTGAGGAAGATCATGCGGCTGATGCTGCCTGCAGTGGCCGGGTTGTCGGCCCTGCAGCTCAACGTCTTCATCAACAACTTTTTCGCCTCATCCCTTGCGGTGGGCTCGCTCTCCTGGCTCAACTACGCCTTCCGCCTCTTTCAGTTCCCGGTCGGGGTGTTCGGCGTGGCCCTGGCCGTGGCCGCGACCCCGGTGATGGCCAGGCACGCGGCCCGCACCGACATGGCCGCCCTGCGCGAGACATATGTATCTTCGCTGGTGATGGCCCTGGCCCTGTCGCTTCCGGCCGCGGCCGGGCTCGCCATCCTCGCTGCTCCGGTATGCCGGGTGGTGTTCGAGTACGGCCGTTTCGGCCCGGAGAGCACCGCCATGACCGCAGCCGCGCTAAGGGCCTATCTGGTGGGGCTCGCCGCCTACGCTGCGGTCAAGGTGACGGTGCCGGTCTTCTATTCTCTGGACGAGACCCGCTGGCCGGTTGCCGGCAGTTTCATCGCCGTGGCGGTCAACCTCGCGGTGGTGCTGACCACCATCTCCTCCCTGGGCCACCGGGCCATGGCCCTGGGCATATCCCTGGGCATGGTGGCCAATTTCCTTTTCCTCTTCGTGGTGGTCTACCGCCGCCTGGGCGGTTTTTCGCTTGCCTACCTCGCTTCCGGCGCGGCCAGGATCGCTGCCGCCGCCTGTGGCATGGCCCTGGCCGTTGCGGGCGGGCTCAGGCTGATTCAGGCCCGGCCCGGCGGCCGCGTGGCCGAGATCGTGTTGCTGGCAGCGGTGATCGTGGCCGGGGCCGCGGTCTACGGCCTTCTCCTTCACCTCCTCGGGTTGCGGGAGTTCGGCACCATCGTTGCCAGGCTGCGGCAGAGACTCGGGTGGTGAGGCCGAAGGCAAAACCCGCGTACCCCGTGTAACGTGCAGGTCGGGTTGAGGAACGAAACCCGACATTACGGCGGAAATACCGCCACCCAACCTCGATACACCGGAGCGGCAACACCGTCTCCCCCAACAACCCATCGAAAACATCCCCGGGCCGCACGCAATCAACCGTGGCCCGGGGGGCGTTTAATTGCGGCATGGCAAGATCCGCCGCCGCAATGTCGGGTTTGTGCCAAACGGCGGCTCCCTTGCCCGGGTTGTTTGCCCGGGGTGGTTTTTGCCTCGGCGGTTGTGGGTTGGCAACCCGACCTACGTTGAAATCATCGCCGGAGGCGGTTCGTGCCCCGGGCAACGGTAGGGTGCGCCGTGCGCACCAAACGTGCTTGCGCCCTTTTCCGGGATCGTGGTATACGGATGATTGCCTGACCGTTTGGATGGTCGGGCCGGGCCGGTTCGTGGAACCGTCAAGCAAGCAAGAAAGCAAAAAAAGATTGCCCCCGGCCGGGGGAGAAGGAGGTGGATCATGCCTGGTGCTGGCAGAGACGTGAGAGCGATACAGAGTTCCGCCGCGATGCAGGATTACAGGCCTCACAAGTCGCCGAAGCTGACGCGGAGGATGGCGCGGATGAACGGTATCCGGCAGGGGGTTCCCGGGTGGCTGCGGCAGAGGCGGGAGGCCCTGGACGCGGCCTGCAGGTGGCTGCGGGAGCGGGGCGGAGATGCGGCCCGCGGGCCGGAGGAGGCCCTGCGGGCATGGTTCATGTGGCTGCTGGCGGCCCTTGGCCTTTCCCGCGGCTCCGGCCCGGCCGGGTTCGAGGGTTTGCCCTTTTCCCCGCGCGGCGCGGGAGCGGCCCGGGGCAGCGGCGGCAAGGGCGCGGGCCGCGGCCCCCCGGCCCCCGGTTGCGGCAGCGGCCCCACGAGAAGAGGTTTTTTGAAAACAGGCGCCACGGCCCTGGGCGTGACCGCGTTGGCGGCAAGCGGGGTCCTGGCAGGCGCGGAAAAGGCCCTCGCCTGGCAAAGCCACGACCTGCCCCCGGGGTTCTGGGACGAGAACCTGCACGACTTCATCGTGCAATCGTGTTTTTACGATATGTACAAGGGACATGGATTATACCGGCAGCCTGCGGTAACGATAAAAAGACGACTGATAAGGGATTTCGGCATAAAAGGGGAACAGATAAAAGCGGAAACACCGTTCAAGGAACCGGCATATTGGTTCACAGTTCTATACTATAATCATATGTTCGATAATGATGGGAACATAATAGATTTTATAAGAGATGTTGGAGATACAGTTAAACAAGTAGAAAAACAAAACCCTGCAATGTACGAATGGATAAATGGGATAAGTGGTTATTTTGACAAATGGGTTAAAAATAGGTATATAAGTCCTGATGATATTGAAAAATATTTAACTCAATCATTCGTTCTATGTTGTGGCAGGCCTGAGTACGAATACAAGGAGTTGATAAGAAGGGTAGAAGACCTGCAGGATGACGGGTATATAAAAGGGATTATCAATTCCTTGAAGGCGCAGACATATGAGAACAGACTGCTGGCGGCGTGGGATGGTTATTTTTTGACAATGAACAGAGGATTAAATGACAACAAAAAAGATAAAAACTTCTATTATTCACTAGAAGCACCAGCTGCAAGGATTTTAGGTCAACCAATAAGAGGCCCCCCACATTATGGTGTATAACCTGTAAATATTTTCGTGTACCCGCGTACCCCGTGTAACGTGTAGGCCGGGTTGAGGAACGAAACCCAACATTTCGGCGGAAATACCGCCACCCAACCTCGATACACCGGAGCGGAAACACCGTCTCCCCCAACAACCCATCGAAAACACCCCCGGGCCGCACACAACCGGCCGTGGCCCGGGGGGCCTTTCAATTACGGCATGGCAAGATCCACCGCCGCAATGTCGGGTTTGTGCCGCCCCTCGCCGCCCTTGCCCGGGTTGTTTGCCCGGGGTAGTTTGGGCCTCGGCGGTTGTGGGTCGGCAATTCGACCTACGTTGAAGACATTGCCGGAGGCGGTTGGTGCGCCGGGCAACGGTAGGGTGCGCCGTGCGCACCAAACGCCGTGCGCACCAAACACGCCGTGCGCACCAACCGCGTAACCCGGGTATTTACGTACCGTGTAACGTGTAGTAACCATGTAGCCTTCGGAGAGCTGTTTCGGTTTCAGCCGAGGGAGCTTTCGATAAAGGCGAGAATGGCGGGAACGGCCCAGTCCACCCGCATGATGGTCGCGCCCATGGAAAAGGGGGAGAATCCGGCGGCGGCGAAACGGTCGAGCTCGAATTCGTTCCAGCCTCCTTCCGGCCCCACGGCCGCGATCACCGGCGCGGTCATGTCTGCCGGGCATTTCGGCCGTTCCTGGGGGTGGGCGATGAGCCGGGTTACGCAAGCTGCGGCGAGGCCGGGAAGGATGTCTTCGGCAAAGGGGCGGAAGCGTCTGTGCAACCGCACCTGCGGCAGCCTGGTCCGGCCGCCCTGCTCCAGCCCCTGGAGGAGGAATTCTTCCCACTTTTCCCGGCTGACCAGGCTTGAAGAAAAAAAACTCTTCTCCACCCGGGCCGCGTTTATGAGATGAAGTTCGCTTACGCCAAAGGCCGCGGCCTGGGCCAGCACGCGGCGCAGCATTATCGGCCGGGGCAGGGCCGCGACGAGGACGACCTCCGGCCCGGGCTCTTCCGCTTCGAGACGGACGATCTCCAGGGTCACCTCCGTTTTTGCGCGGACCACCCGGGCCAGGCCTCTGGGGCCGTCCAGGATGCCGATACGCAGACTGTCGCCCTCGGCCGGCCGGATGACCTTGCGGACATGGTCGCCGCGGCGGCCGGTGAGCTCGACCATGTTGTTGCGGATCTCGTCGGGATGGATGATTATCAGGTTCATGTCGTCAGCAGGCACTTTATACGAAATGGCGGAAAATTGAACCGTAACAGCCCGTTGAAAAACGTAACGAGCGCAGATGAGGCAAGGAAAAATCCGGCGAAAAAGCGCAGTTTACATGGAGTAAATGAGCATTTTGAGCCGGATTTTGACGCCGCATCATCAAGCGCAGTAGTTTTTCAACGGGCTGGTAAACCGTGACCGCCTCTATTGGTGCGCACGGCGCACCCTACCCGCTGTTTCAGGATTTTTGTTTTTTGTTCTTCCGGGACCATAACCGTGATCTTCATATACAACCTTATTCAGCTCTCCCTGGCCGTGGTCCTGTCCCCGGCCCTGGTCTTGTGGGTCGTGCTGCGGCCGAAATACCGCGGCCGGGTGTGGCGGCGTCTTGCCCCGGCCGGTCTCGCAAGCCTCGATGGGCTTGCGCCGGGGCCGCGGATATGGGTGCACGCCCTGTCCGTGGGCGAGGTGAGAAGCGCGGCCGGGCTGATCGCGGCCCTGCGTCGCCGGTTCCCCGGCCACCGGATCGTGCTGTCGCTGGCCACCGCCAGCGGCGAGGCGTTTGCAAGGCGGGAACTCTCCACCGGGGTCGACGCGATCGTGCCCTTTCCCCTTGACTTCCTCCCTGCCGTGCGCTTGTGGTTTTCCCGGATAGACCCGGAGATCTACGTCCAGGTGGAGACGGATTTCTGGCCCAATTTCCTGCATGTCCTGTCGCGGCGGACCACCAGGGCGGTGCTGGTGAACGGCCGGATCTCGGCCCGTTCCGGCGCGGGCTACGGTGTCTTGCGTTTCTTTTTCGCCCGGCTCTTTTCCGTCTGGGACGCGGTATGTGTTGCCAGCCGGGATGACGCGGCTGCGTTCGCCGCCCTGGGCGTGCGGCCGGAGCGCATACATGTCACCGGCAACCTCAAGTTCGAAGGGGCGGGAGAGCCGGCGGCAGGGAAGGGCGGCCTTGCCGGCGGGCTGTTCGGCGCAAGGGAAGGGGAAAAAATGTTTCTTGCCGCAAGCACCCACGACGGCGAGGAGGAGATCGTACTGGATGCATTTTCGCGTCTGCGGAGACGCTGGCCGGGCCTCTTTCTGGTGATCGCTCCCCGCGATCCCGGCCGGGGCCGGGCGGTCGCGGATATGGCCTGCGCGGCCGGGTTCTCCGTGGCCCGCAGGAGCCTGGGAGAAAACGGGACAGAGGCGGACGTATTCGTCCTCGACACCATCGGCGAACTCGCCGGCCTCTTTCCCCGGGCCTGGGCCGCGTTCATCGGCGGCAGCCTGGTCCCGGTCCGGGGCCACAATCCCCTGGAGGCGGCGGGGTGCGGAGTGCCGGCGCTGTTCGGGCCGTCGATGGAGGACTTCTCCGGCGTGGCGGAGGGGCTTAGCGCCTGCGGCGGCGGTTTCGAAGTCAGGGACGCTGACGGCATTTCCGCTATTGCCGAAAGCTGGCTTGCCGACCCGGCCGCCCGTGACCGGGCCGGGGAGGCGGCCCGCGGGTTCGTCCGCAGGCATAAGGGAGTGGCGGACCGGGTGGCCGCGGTCTGCGCCGGAGGAGGAGAGTAGATGCGGAGTTTTTTTAGTTTACGGGCCGTTTTCCCCTTTCTGGCGCCCCTGCTTCTGCCGCTTTCCTGGCTGTACGCTGCGGTCATGCGGTTGCGGGCCATGCTCTACCGGACCGGGATCCTGCGCTCCGGCAGGGTGGGGG
>JALWTY010000051.1 GCA_026993265.1 Desulfobacterales bacterium | reverse complement strand
ACACAAGATGTCTGATTCGTAACCTACCGATACTTTTGACTTTTTACTTTTGACTTTTGCCTTCCGACTCGTAAAAAGGCCGCAAAAGCGGGCTTTTTACGAGTCGGTCTTTCTTGAAACCCGTGCGGCAGCCTGCCGCTGTCCGGCTCCGGAGCTCCGGAGACCGGGATTGTGCGTCCCCGGCCGTTACCGGACCTCGATCACCCGGTCGGCGCCAAGGGTCAGCTGGTGGTCCACCGTCAGCACGGTGGAACCGTCGGCAAAGGCGATTCCCGTGACCTTGCCGACGCTGTACGGCTCGACTCCCACGGTCTGGCCGCGGGAATCAACGGCTCTCACCTCATAGGTGTAGGCCCCGTCCGGCACGGTGTCGCCGGCATCGTTCCTGCCGTCCCAGGCGATTTCGTGTTCGCCCGGGCCAAGAGCGCCGAGATCCATCTTCCTGACCACATGGCCGCCGGGATCCCTTATCTCCACCACACAGGTCTCGCAGGCGCCGTCGAGCTCAAAGGCCGCCGGAGTCACCTTGCCTGAGTCGACCGCCATCCCGTCGCCCCATCCCCTGACATCACGGTCCAAAAGCCCGAGCAGGGAAAGATTGTTCTGCGAGGTCTGGAACTCGAGCAGCCGGTCCATGCTGTCCTTCATCTTGAGAGTGGCGTCCATCGAACTGAACTGGGCGAGCTGCGAGGACATCTCGTAGGTGTCCATGGGCTTGGTGGGATCCTGGTACTGCAGCTGGGTGACGAAAAGCTTCATGAAGTCGTCGCGGTCCAGATCCTTCTTGCCCACGGTGGGATAAAGCTCCGGTTCGGGCGCGAGCGGCACTCCGCTCACCGAGCTGGCTGATGACATGACAACCCTCCTATACCATTACACTTATGCCGCTTCCGCCTGCCGTGCCCCCAGGGGGAACACGGACAGCGGCCGGCTCCACGGCCACGGATGGAACCGCCCTTCCGCCGCCGGAACCGGAAGAACGCGCCAGCAGATCCCGCCACTTCCCGGACGGATCATCGTCCCGGCCGCCAACCGACACGTCGAGTCCGGCAAGGGTGAAACCGCGGCCGGCGAGCTGGTCGCGGAACTGCTGGAGATTGGCCTCGAGGATGTCGCGCACCCTGGAGTCCTCCATGACGAAACTGACCGACACGTGATCCTGTCTCACCATCAGATCCACCTTGACCTCGCCGAGTTCCGGCGGCTGCAGGTGTATCCGCACATGGTGGCGGTGCAGGCTGACGGCCCTGGATATGCCGCCGGCAAGCTGCTCCACCACCCGGCCCGGATCAACTGGCGGCGCGGTCCGGGCCTGGGACGCCGCGGGAGCGGCCTGGTTCACGCCGGACGCAACCCGCGGCGGCTCCACGCCGGCATCGGGACGGAGGCTGTCACGGATATGTTTCGCCGTCCTGACCGCAGCCTCCCTGACCATGGCCGGCGCCTTTGCCTCCTCACCGGCGGAAGAGGAAGGCTCCGGAGCACGGCCCCCCTCCTCGGCCGCAATCAGGTCGTCGTTACCGGACCCCTCCGCTTTGGCCGCAATCACGCCGTCGTTACCTGACTCCTCCGCTTTGGCCGCAATCACGCCCGCCTCCCGGCCGCTTGCAGCCGCCGTTGTTTCTACAGGGGCAAAAGCCTCATCCTCGCCCCGAAAGCCTTCCCGGAACACGGAACCGGTCCTGCTGATCTTCACCGTGCTCAGGTCAACGGTCTCGAACAGACGGTTCAACGCCTCGTCCCTGCTCTTTTCCGCAACCGCGCTCCAGCCGCGCACCTGCGTTCCGATCCCGCTTGCATCGAGAAGACGCTCGAGTTGCGCCGCAAAGGAAGGCAGGTCAACGCGCCTCTTCATGGCGGCCCGGCCCTCGGCCGCTGCCTGGCGGAGCAGGTCAACGAATTCGCCAAAGGTTATCAC
>JALWTY010000050.1 GCA_026993265.1 Desulfobacterales bacterium | reverse complement strand
CCCCTGGGGGCTTGCAGGAGAGCGCAAAGAGAAGCCCCCACCAAGCCGCCTTGGGCAAAGGCAGGATAAACGGGCGCGTCGCCGGCCCTAAAGCAAAAGGCAAAAGTAGAAAAGACAGAAATTCGGAAGGGCTTACGGCCCTGCGCACTCTTCTTGCGCAAGCCCGGGCAGGCTGTTTTGTTGGCCTCGCAATAAATCGCGCGCCAACGGTAATTGCGCCTATAACCTGTCGAAGTTACTTGGACCCGCTCTGATTGAAGGCTGTTTTTACGGGATCGCCTGTCTTCACGATTTCCCGTTTTCCGCACTGCCAATCACGGTATCGAGCAGCTGGCGGACGCTCTGGCCGTTAGGGGCCATTGCCGCCGGGTTGATCCGTAGCAGTTCTTCCCAGGCCTCGCGGGCGGCCTTCTTGTCTTTCATGTCGTAGAGAAGGACTATCCCCTTGTTGAAGCGGGACTGCTCGTGCCTGGGGTTGAGCTTGATGGCATGGTTGAAGGCGTCGAGCGCCCGGCTGGGCTCTCCATTCCTGCGGTACATGACCCCGAGGTCGGTCCAGACATTCGGATCGGCGGGATTCAGCTCCAGTGATTTTTCGTACGCGTGGATAGCCTTCTTCACCATGTTGGTGTCAAAGTAGATATGACCAAGCCTGGTCCATGCCTCGACATTGTCAGGGTTGGCCGCAACCTCCTTCTCAAGGGCGAGAATGGTCCTGGCCTGATCCGGAGAAAGATTGGCCATCCCGGCCGGTGTCCTGGATCTGGGGTTCTCCACCACCTTGACCGTGGGTTCGGACTGGTAAACTCCGAAGACAACGCCAGAGAGAAAACCGGCTGCAAAGATTACGATGGCCGCTATTCCAATGGTTTCCTTTTTCAGTGACACAGTTGCGGTCTTGTCAGTGGACATGGATCCTCCTGCCTGGTTCGATGGATTATCCGCCGGGGTCAGCTTGGAACAGGCATCATAATAACAGTCAGGGATGGCCAGTTCAACAGCCTCCTACTTCCCTGATCGGTTGAAAAACAATATAATGGTCCCATCATTCCGCCGCACGGCCTTACCTCCGGAGGATATCCATGGGAGAAACGACGGTCCTCGCCGCCGACATAGGGGCAACCAAGACCAACCTCGGCATGTACGCCCCCGAAAGCGGCCTGCGCTCCCCCATCAAAGAGGCAACCTACGCAAGTCCGCAGTTCAGAGAGTTCGATCTGATCCTCGAGGATTTTCTCGCCGCAAACGACAACCTGAAAATAGACGTGGCCTGTTTCGGGGTTCCCGGCCCGGTGGAGGGCAACGCCGCCTCCACCACCAACCTCCCCTGGCTCATCGAGGCGGACTCCCTCGAAAAACGTTTTCAGATAGGAAAGGTCATCCTGGTCAACGACCTGGCCGCGACCGTCATGGGCATCCCCCACCTGAACAGCGAGGAGCTGTTCTGCATCCAGAAGGGTAAATGCAACGATAAAGGCAACATTGCGGTGATAGCGCCCGGCACCGGGCTGGGCGAGGCATTCCTGGTGACCTCGCCCCAAGGCAGCCGCATCGCCCAGGGCAGCGAAGGCGGCCACGCCGACTTCGCCCCCATGGACCGCATCCAGCAGGAACTCCTAAGCCACCTGCAGGAACGCATCGGCCACGTCAGTTACGAGAACGTCTGTTCCGGCCGCGGCATGCCCAATATCTACGATTTTCTCCTCGAAAAGGGTTATGCATCTGAACCGGAATGGCTCAAGGAACGCCTCGACGGATGCGAGGATCCGGTGCCCGAGATAGTCCGGGCCGCCATCGCCCACGGCGCCGAATGCGAGATCTGCGACCGCTGCATACGCCTGTTTGTCGCCATCCTCGGAGCCGAGGCCGGCAACCTCGCCATCAGGACCATGGCCACCGGAGGCATCTACATCGGCGGCGGCATCGTTCCGCGGATCGTCAACATCCTCGATTCGCACCACTTCCTCAAATTCTTCCTCAACAAAGGCAGGGTTTCCAAACTGCTGGCCAACATTCCGGTTCACGTCATCCTGAACCCCAAGGCGGCGCTAATGGGCGCGGCGGCGCACGCCATAAGCGCCATCTCCGGGAATGCGGACGTTGTTTCCTGAAAACCGCGGCCAGTCACCAAGATGCATCCCGAAAACAGAAAAACCGCTCTCAGGGCCGCAGTGGTCATTGCCCTTTCCGCCACGGCAGCGCTTTTTTTCTACTTTGACCTCAGCCAGTACCTGGACCTCGAATATCTGAAAAACTCCAAACAGTCCCTGAGCAGTATGTACAACGGCAACAGGCCGGTCTTCATCGCCGCCTATATGGCCGCATACATCGCTGTCGCCGCCCTGTCCCTGCCTGGCGCCGCCGTCCTCACCCTTGCCGGCGGCGCGGTCATGGGGTTCTGGACCGGGCTTTTCGCGGTCTCGTTTGCCAGCAGCATCGGTGCGACCCTTGCCTGCGCGGTCTCCCGCTTCCTCCTGCGCGACTGGGTGGCGCGGCGTTTCGGCGAACGGCTCGCGCCCATATACCAGGGCGTTGAAAAAGAAGGCGCCTTCTACCTCTTCTCCCTCAGGCTCGTACCGGTATTTCCCTTTTTCCTCATCAACATCGCCATGGGCCTCACTCCCATGCGCCTGGCCACTTTCTACTGGGTATCGCAGATAGGCATGCTGCCGGGCACCGCAGTGTACGTAAACGCGGGCAGAGAGCTTGGCAGGCTGGACTCCCTGGCCGGCATTCTATCCCCCGGCCTTATTTTATCCTTTGCCCTGCTCGGCATTTTTCCCCTGGCTGCAAAAAAGATTCTGGCGCTGATCTCGCCCGCATGGCAAAAGAAAACCTGAATACATGACCTACCTCGAAGCGCTGACGCGGATGCTTGCCGCGGCCAACCACATGCACGGCTTCTCCTCCTGGGTGCTGCCGGAGGGGGCCGGATTCAACGCCGTGCTCAACTGGTGGAACGGCAGGGAACGGCCAAGGCCGCACGAAGGCATGGATCTTTTCTGCTGGCGCGACGTGGACGGCGGCAGAAAAGACTTCGGCGCGGGCAGTCTGGCCGTCTGTCCGCTGGCGGGCACGGTCGTCAGTGTCTGCCCCGACTTCCTCGGCGCAAGCGTGTTCATCGCCAGCCCGGATTTCGGTCTCATCCAGATCTTCGGTCACCTGCGGCCGGCGGAGGGCATACGTCCGGGCGCAAAAATCGGGGAGGGCACACTCGTGGGGACGGTGGCTCCGGCAACAGGGAACGGAGCGCGGCCGCATCTGCACGTCTCGCTCGCAACCGGAACGGCCCACGCAGACGACGGAATTGACTGGGACAACCTCCAGGGGCTGACCCTGGTGAATCCGGGGGGATGGGATCTCGCCGGTATGCGGCGGTCCGTTGAAAAAAGGCGAGCGCAGTGTTTTTTAAACAGGATGACAGCAGATTCAGCCTTCCCGGACACAATCAGCCACACAGGCGAGAAGCTCCCCGGCTGAATAGGGTTTGGGCAGGAAACGGAATCTCTTTTCTTCTATCAGGGCACGCCTGGACCTGTCGTCCGCATAGCCGCTGGTCAGTATTATCCTTATTCCAGGATGGATACGGCTCACCTGTTCGGCTAGTTTTATTCCGTTCATATCAGGCAGGACAACATCGGAGAACAGCACATCCCAGCCGTCACCGCCACGGATGACCGCAAGCGCATCCCCGGCGCAAGCCACCGCCTCTATCTCGTATCCGTTGCGGGCGAGAACCTCGCAGGTGACCTGGCGCAGTATATCCTCATCCTCGACCATCAACACCCTGACGCCGCAACCGTCCTCAGCCGCCACCGGGGAGTCCTCCTCCCCGGATACGGTCTCCGCAACACCACCCGGAACAGGGAAGAAGGCCCGCACGACGGTTCCCTCTCCGGGAGAACTGTCTATGCCGATCCAGCCGCGGTGCTGCTCTACTATGCCGAAAGCGACAGCCAGACCCAGCCCGGTGCCCCTGCCCGGCTCCTTGGTGGTAAAAAATGGCTCAAAGGCGTGACGCAGGACTTCGGCGTCCATGCCGCACCCGTTGTCCCTGACCCACATCTCGACAAAACGGCCGGGGCGGCCGTTCCTGTACCTGGCGGCCCCCACCGGATCCACCACGGCCGTCCTCACCCCCACCTCGATGACGCCGCCGACGCCCATGGCGTCGCGGCCGTTGACCACCAGATTCATGAGAACCTGCTCCAGGCTGCCGCTGTCGCCAAGAATGGGCGGAACCTGCTGCTCAACGGAAAGCACCAGCTCCATCCCCTCGCCCAGCAGGCGTTCCAGAATATCCTTCATGCCGCTGACCACATCCCCCAGCGACACCCCCTTGAACTCCATTACCTGCTTGCGGCTGAACAGGAGAAGCTGCTTGACTATCGCGGCGGCCCTGGAGCACGCCCCCTTTATCGAGCGCAATTGCCGGGAGAGTTTTTCCGGGTCGTTCAGGGACTT
This sequence comes from Desulfobacterales bacterium, assembly GCA_026993265.1. Classification (GTDB taxonomy): domain Bacteria; phylum Desulfobacterota; class Desulfobulbia; order Desulfobulbales; family JAJRZW01; genus JAJRZW01. The sequence continues at coordinate 3,395 of JALWTY010000050.1, read as the reverse complement.
CAACCCCAGGTCGGCGAATCCCTGGATGGCGGTGAGGATATTGTTGAAGTCGTGCGCCACGCCGCCGGCCAGGGTGCCCACCGCCTCCATTCTCTGGGCGCTCATCAGGCTGGCCTGCATGCGCTCCTTTTCCCGCTCCGCGTTCTTGCGGGCGGTGATGTCGCGGAATATGGCCCGGACCGACTCGATGGAGCCGTGGTCGTCGAACCTGGCGCTGATCTCGCCCTCGACGATTACCGCCTCGCGGGCCCGGTTGACCAGGGTCAGCTCCCGCCGCGCCGACGGCCGGGCAGGGGTGAAAGAAAAAAATATCTCGTCGCGGCGCGGGAGTGTGTGGGGGTGCAGGCAGTCGTCCAGCTTCTGCTCCGGCCTCGTTCCCGGCTCGATGCCCAGGGTCCGGCACCAGGAGCGGTTCATGTAAAGGAAACGGCCGTCAGGAGCCACGGCCATGATCATGTCGTTGGCGTTGTCGAACAGATCGCGATAACGGGATTCGCTCTCGGCCAGCCTGCGGGCGGAAGCGGCCCGCTCGATGGCGTAGCGTATGGTGCGGGCGAGCAGATCCTCGTCCACCCGGCCCTTGTTCAGGTAGTCCTGGGCTCCCCGCTTGACCGCTGCCAGGGCTATTTCCTCGTCGTCGTTGCCGGACAGCACCACCACCGGCAGCCCTGTCGCGGAGATGAAACGCTCCAGGGTGGCGATGCCGCTGCTCTCCGGCAGGCCGAGATCGAGCAGGGCCAGATCGGGACGTTCAGCGGCCGCGGCCGCTATTCCTTCCTTCAACGAGCCCGCCTTGACGCACTCACAGGAGAGAGAAGCCGCCGCCAGCATGATCTCGATCAGCCTGAGATCAGCGGGGTTGTCGTCCACCACCAGAATCTTTCTCATCTTTACCCTGACCCGTACGAGCGGCGCTGAGAGGCGCAGCCCGTCACCGCCCGCCCGGAAAGGCGCCGCTGTCCGCTCCCTTGCCGGGAAGGCAGACCGTGTCGCACCAGAACCTTTCTATCCCCGTCACCACCTCGAGGTATTCGTCAAACCCCGATGGTTTGCAGATATAACAGTTTGCGTGAAGGTCATAGGAACGCTCGATATCCTCGGGATTGCTCGATGTCGACAGGACTATGACCGGGATCTTCCGCAGCCTCGCGTCGCCCTTGACCTCGGCCAGAACCTCGCTGCCGTTTTTCACCGGCAGGTTGAGATCCAGAACAACCAGATCCGGAACCGGCGCGGATGCAAATTCCCCTTCCCGCCGCAGAAAACGCATGGCATCCACCCCGTTCTCCGCCACATGGATACGGATATCGAACCCGCACTCGCGCATGGCCTCCATCGTAAGCCGCACGTCGGCCGGATTGTCCTCGACCAGAAGAATGTCAACAGCAGCGTTCCGCGTCTCCATAACCGTTCACCTCTTCCATGTATAATCCGGAACCCGGCCTGTCCGGCAGGGTGAAGAAAAAGGTCGCGCCCCGGCCCTCTCCCCCGGACTCGCACCAGATCCGGCCATTGTGGCTTTCCACGATCTTGCGGCATATGGCAAGGCCGATACCGGTTCCCTCGTAGGCCTCGCGGCTGTGCAGGCGCTGAAAGATCTCAAACACCCTGCCGCAGGATTCCCGTTCGATGCCGATACCGTTGTCGCTGACGGCAAAGAGCCAGCCGCCCTCCTGCCTCTCGGCGCTTATCTCTATCCGCGGCCGCGCCTCCTTCCTGCGGAATTTTATGGCATTGCCGATTAGATTCATGAACAGCTGCCGCATCCTGGTGTGATCCGCCACCACCGTGGGCATATCGCCCACGATCACCTCAGCCCCGCTCTCGGCGATGCTGGCCCGCAGATCCCGCATGGCTATGGCTATTATCTCACTGACCACGCAGGGAGTGGGATGCACCGGCCTCGACCCCACCCGGGAATAGGCCAGAAGATCGCGGATGAGGCTCTGCATCCGTCCGGTTCCATCAACGATGTAACCGACGAACTCCCGGCCTTCGTCGTCAAACCTGTCGCCGTACCGCCGAACCAGAAGCTGGACGTAGCTTGCGATCATCCGCAGTGGTTCCTGGAGATCGTGGGAGGCGACGTAGGCGAACTGCTGCAGCTCGGCGTTGGAACGGTTAAGCTCCGCGGCATAGGCGGCAAGCTCCCGCCTGGCATTGGCGTGCTGTTTCACCTCCTCCCTGAGTTTCTCGTTGAGTTCGTGCAGGGAACGGGTGCGCTCCTCGACCCGCTCCTCAAGGGAATCGCGGGCCCGGCTCAACTCTTCCCTAGAACGGGAAAGCTCGAGGTTGAGGTTGACCGTGCTGATCGTCAGAATGGCGAGCCCGACCACCAGGACCACGGTCACCAGGATGATAAACCAATACTGCCGGGCAACGTCCAGCGGCAGAACCTTTTTGACGTGGCGGTACACTCCCTCCCTTAACTGCCGCATGCAGTTGTGAACCGACTGGTAATCGAGCGGGCTGACCCACCCGGATATGCTCGCCACCCTGGCCGCTTCCTCTTTGGAATCCATCTGCAGCAGGGCAATGGTCACCTGGCGCGCAAGCTCGGGATCCGCGACCCTCGTCCTGGCGAACGGCCATTCCGGATACAGCCTGGTGCTCGAGACAAATGGAAACCTGTGTTCCCTGCGGTCGGCGACGACAACGGGATTGTCACTGTTGAGAACCCGGAAATCGGCAAGGGAAATCCTGCCCTCGGCCGCCATGCGTTCGAGGGTGTCGGTCCGCACCGTGCCCACATCGACCTCGCCGTTTTTCACCGCCTCAACCACCCGATCGTGGGTGCCGGCAAAGAACAGGGCGAGGAGGTGGCGGAACGGCTTGATCCCGGCGTCGTCCAGTTCCCGTTTGGCCATCAGCCAGCCGCCCAGGGATGAGGGATCGACCGCCATGAACATCTTGCCGGCCACGTCTTTCAGGCTTTTTATGTCGTCACGGTCGGCGCGGCAGAATATGACCCCGCCGAAATGGCTCACTGCCAGCCCCTGACGAAGATTGAGCATGGTGACCATCCGGCTTGCGCCATACTCATACTCGAGATTGACGTACATGGCCGGATTGGTGAGAACGAAATCCACCCGGTCCGCGGCCACCTCGCGCATCACCCCGTCGAAATCAAGCGGCACCAGCTCGAAACTGTATCCCGGCAGCCGGTTCTCGAGGTATGCGGCAAGCGCGCCCCACTGCTTCCGGCAGCGCTCGCCCCCTCTCTTTGCCAAAACAGCTATCCGGACCGGGGGAAGGCAGGATGACGCCAGGCCGTCATCGCCAGAGGCGACGTCAGCCGCCCGGGAAGGAAGCGTCAAGAGAACAGAGACGCAAAGCAGAAAAAAAAACGACCTGGCGAAGACCATATTTCCTCCCCCTTGGACAGACCGTTGCAA
>JALWTY010000049.1 GCA_026993265.1 Desulfobacterales bacterium | reverse complement strand
TTTTGTGGTATCTTCTGATAATCTGAATGGAGTTTATTAGGTTTAGCAGCCCGTTGAAAAACTACTGCTCTTGATGATTCTGCGTCAGAATCCGGCGCAAAATGCTCATTTACTCCATGTAGACTGGCTTTTTCGCCGGATTCTTTCTTGCTTCATCTGCGTTCGCTATGTTTTTCAACGGGCTGTTAGGTGCCGCTAGTTCCAGAACAAATGATATATCAACCCGGGCCGTAATGGAAGCGCGGCCCCGCGCCTCAGGATGCTGAAAAATGAAGAGCATGTTCGACCGCTGGTATGAGGAAAGCTCCCGGCTCAAGGATCTCGATCCCGAGGTTCTGGGCGAGGTCCGCGCCTTTGCCGATGACCAGCTGAACCGCATCAAGGAACTGGTCAAGATCGGCATGGCCCTTTCGGCCGAGAAGAACCTCGACCGGCTGCTCGAGATGATCGTCAGTGAGGCCAGGCGCTACACCAACGCCGACGGCGGCACCCTCTACATCAGAAACGACAGCAGCAGAAGCCTCGAGTTCACCATTGTCCAGAGCGATTCCCTCGGCGTCCGCCTCGGCGGTACCGGCGGCAGGATAGACTGGCAGCCCGTGCCCCTCTTCACCCCGGACGGCCGGGAGAACCACGCCAATGTCTGCGCCTTCTGCGCGCTGAAGGGCGAAACCATCAACATCGCCGACGTCTACGACGCCGACGGTTTCGATTTCCAGGGCACCCGCGAGTTCGACGCCTCTACCGGCTACCGTTCACGCTCCATGCTGCTCGTTCCCCTGCGCGACCACGAGGACGAGGTCATCGGCGTGCTCCAGCTTTTGAACTGCAGGAACCGGCGCACCGGCGAGGTCATCCCCTTTCCGGACCAGGATATTCATGATACGGAGAGCCTTGCGTCCCAGGCGGCCATAGCGGTCACCAACATGCGGCTGGTGCGCGAGCTTGAGAACCTGTTCAACTCCTTCCTGCGCGCCATCGCCGCCGCCATTGACGAGAAATCTCCCTACACCTCCGGCCATGTCGAAAGGGTTGCCGAGCTTTCCGAGGAACTGGCCCGCAGGGTGGGGGAGAGCCGGGCCCCGGCTTTCGCGGATGTCTCCTTCTCCGAGGAGGAGCTCAAGGAGATAAGGATGGCGGCCTGGATGCACGACGTCGGCAAGATCACCACCCCGGAATACGTGGTGGACAAGGCCACCAAGCTGGAGACGATTTTCGACCGCATCGAGCTCGTGCGGCTGCGGGCCGAGATCCTGAAACGCGATATCGAGATAGCGCGGCTGAAGAGCGGCGGTGGCGGCGGCAGCGGCCGGCAGATGGACACCGGGACGCTGGAACGGGATCTCGCCTTTATCGAAAAATGCAATATCGGCGGCGAGTTCATGGACGACGACAGCATCGACAGGCTGCGGAGACTGGGCGGCCGCACCATCGAGGTCAACGGCGAAACTCAGCCGTTTTTAAACGATGACGAGCTGAAGAACCTCTCCATCAGGAAGGGAACCCTCACCGACGAGGAACGTGCGGTCATCAACAACCACGTCACCCTGACCATCAGGATGCTCGAAAAACTGCCTTTCCCCCGCAAACTGCGGCGGGTGCCGCTCTACGCCGGCATGCACCACGAAAAACTGGACGGCTCAGGCTATCCGCGCGGCCTCCTCGCCCCTGACATTCCCCTGCCCGCACGGATACTGGCGATCGCCGACGTGTTCGAGGCCCTGACCGCGGCCGATCGGCCCTACAAGCCGGGAAAGATGCTTTCCGAATCGGTGCGCATTCTCGAGTTCATGGTCAGGGACGGCCACTTGGACAGCGACCTGTGCGACCTGCTGGTCGAGTCCGGCCTGGTGATCGATTACGCCCGCCGGGTGCTGTCTGCCAGGCAGATCGACGATTTCGTCTGGCGCGGCCGCACCTACAGGGTTGCCGCTCCCCAGGCAGATCCGGGCTGAAACCACCGCGCCCCCTGTCAGTCCTTCCCGTCTTTCTGTTCCATCCTTTTGTAGAACATATCAGGGATCCGGTTGCGGTTCAGTTCGGCGTCCTTGAGTCTGCAGCAGCCGAACAGCTCCCACAGCTCCGCGATCCGGTCCTGGCCGGTCACCCGGTGGCGGAACCTTATGAAGGGAAAGCGGCAGGATGTTTCTACCGCGATCCTGATGTAGAGCATTTCCAGGCAGTTGACCATGACGATGAAGCCGATGATGATCGAGTACCACTTGTAGGTGTGCCAGTTCTCCTGCCGGAACCAGGGCTCGCCCGCGAAGACAAAGGGGAAGGAATAGGCCTGGAAGACGAAGAAATCGGCCACTATGGTCAGCAGCAGTATCTTGAGCACGCCCTTGGCCTGGCGGAAGACCCGTTCCTTGGCCTCGAGTTCGGCGCACAGGTGCTTTGCCTCTTCCTGGTGGTCGAGGATGGACTCGTAGCCCACGTATCTGATCCACAGAAGATAGGCCTTTTCCCTCTCCTTGAAGTATCCGCCGAAGAAGAAGCTGAAAATGCTGGTCAGCGCCGCGCTCGATATCAGGAAGGCAGACGGGTTGTACATATCAGAAGTCAGAGGTCAGGGGTCAGAAGTCAGAGGCCGGCGGCCGGTAGGCGGTCCGTCAGCCATGCCAGGAATTCGCGGTTGCCCTTGGGGCCGAGGATGGGGGACGGGCATACGCCGCCGCATTCGAGCCCGAGCCCTTCGGCGTAATGCCTGATTCCCTCGACCACCTCTTCATGGACCCGCGGGTCGCGGACCACGCCGCCCTTGCCCACATGTTCGCGGCCGGCCTCGAACTGCGGTTTTATCAGCGCCATTATCCGCGCTTCCTCCCGGAAGAGCGGGAGGAGCGGCGGCAGGATGATCTTGAGGGAGATGAAGGAGGCGTCCACCACCGCGAGATCTATGGGGGGGGCGAGATCGCCCGGTTTCAGGTAGCGGGCGTTGGTGCGCTCCATCACCACCACCCGTTCGTCCTGGCGCAGTTTCCAGGCGAGCTGGCCGTAGCCCACGTCAATGGCGTATACCCTTGCCGCGCCCCGCTCAAGGAGACAGTCGGTGAACCCGCCGGTTGAGGCGCCGATGTCTGCGCAGATCCAGCCGGATGGATCAACCTTGAAATGGTCCAGCCCGGCCGCGAGCTTGATGCCGCCGCGGCTGACGTAGGGGCACGCTGTTCCGCTTACCTGGATATCGCAGCCCGGATCGACCTGCTGCCCCGGTTTCGTGGCGGGAACGCCGTTCACCCTGACCTTGCCGGCCATTATCAGGGCCTGGGCCTTCTGCCTGCTCTCGGCCAGGCCCTGCTGCGCCATCAGTTTGTCAAGCCGTGCCTTTTTCGAAGGGCTCATGGGGGATGGAAACGGGGCGTCAGCCGTCAGACAGTCCGCAGTTGCAGGCCAGGTGGTGGCAGAGTTCGTCCGCCATCGCCGTGATGAGCGCTTCGTCCTCGCCTTCGACCATCACCCTGATGATGGGCTCGGTGCCGGACGGCCGCACCAGCACCCGGCCGCTGCGGCCGAGTTTTTCCTCGGTCCTGCGCAGAAGCGCGGTGAAACCGTCCACATCTTCGGGGTTTACCTTTTCCGGGGTGCGGACGTTTTTCAGCACCTGGGGCACGCTTTCCATGATCCCGGCAAGCTCGGACAGGGGCCGGCCCTTCTTGATCATCACCGCGAGCAGCTGCAGGGCCGCGAGGATGCCGTCGCCGGTGGTGTTGTGGTCGAAAAAGACCAGGTGGCCGGACTGCTCGCCGCCCAGGTTGAAGCCGCCGCGGCGCATCTCCTCGACCACGTAGCGGTCGCCTACCTTTGTCCGCACCAGCCTGCCCTCCATCGCCTCCATGGCCCGCTCGAGCCCCAGATTGCTCATCACCGTGGCCACCAGGGTTTTTTTCCTGAGTTTGCGGCGGGCGATGAGGTCGGCCGCGCATATGGCCATGATGTGGTCCCCGTCCACGATGTTGCCCTTTTCGTCGGCAACGATCAGGCGGTCGCCGTCGCCGTCCAGGGCGATGCCGATGTCGGCCCCGTGCTCTTTCACCTTGGCGCTGACCAGCTCCGGATGCAGGGCGCCGCAGCCGTCGTTGATGTTGGTGCCGTCCGGATCGACGCCGATGGCGGTGACCTTTGCGCCCAGCTCCTCGAACACGTGCGGGGCCACGCCGTAGGTGGCGCCGTTGGCGCAGTCGAGCAGGATGTGGACGCCGTCGAGGGTGTACTGACGGGGAAAGGTGTTCTTCAGGTGGACGATGTAGCGGCCGCGGGCGTCGTCGATACGCGCGGCCCGGCCGATCTCCTCGGCCACCGGCTGCATGGCCTCCATCCTGCGGGAAAAGATGAGCTCCTCGATCTCGGCCTCGTCGCGGTCGGGCAGCTTGAAACCGTCCGATGAGAAGATCTTGATCCCGTTGTCCTGAAAAGGGTTGTGGGAGGCGCTGATGACCACGCCCGCATCGGCGCGCATGCTCGAGGTGATGAAGGCGATCCCTGGCGTGGGCAGGGGGCCGACGAGGAGGATGTTGACTCCCATGGAGCAGATCCCGGCCGCGAGCGCGTTTTCGATCATGTAACCGGAGAGGCGGGTGTCCTTGCCGATTACTATCCGGCACTGGTGCTGGTGGCGGCTGTCCTTGAGCTTGAAGGCGACTGCCCTGCCTATCTGCATGACGATGTCGGTGGTCATGGGGTAGACGTTGGCGACTCCCCTGACCCCGTCGGTTCCGAACAGGCGGCGCATGCTATTTTTTTCCTTTCCTGTTGCTGATTACCCGGATGGTGGCCGGGCCGTTTTTCTGGCTGATGGTGAGTTTGAGTTCAGGCGGGGTGATTCCGGTTACCTTTACTCCGCCTGCGGCGGCGATAATCGGCTTGACGCTGTAAGTTCCAGGTGCCTTCGGCATGGGCTGGGGCACGACCGCCTTCAGAAGGCTTCGCGGCTCATGCCGCTGCTTTCCGTGCAGGATATGGAACGGAATCATCGCCTTGACCGACACGGTTGACGGCGAAAGGGTGTAGGCGAGCCTGCTGCCGGCCGGCTTGTTCAGGGTTACCTTGAGCCGCTTGATCTCTTGTTCCTCCATCTTCTCGCGCACCGTGATCCTGACCTTTATCAGGGGATCGCCGATGAGCTCGGCCAGCTCAGGGCCGAGATCGAGATGGGTTTCCACCAGCCTGCTTTCCTTTATGTCTTTTATATCTATGACCTTGGTGGGCAGGAACTGCACCGGCTCGAGGATCTTGCTCGGCGCCGTCACCTTGATGACCCTGGGATCGGCGCTTATGGACACGATCTCGAAACCCTTGGCCGTCTCGCCCCTTGTCATCGGCTTGACCGGCAGGGCGGCTTCCCGCAGCCGGTCTATCTCTATGGTGATGTTGGTGGGCTGAATCCTGATGACCCGGATGCCGCGGGGGAAGTTTATGGAGTCGGGCCCGTTCTGTATGACCATGGTGCCGGGCCTGGCGTTCTCCATGTTCACCGGCCGGGAGAAATGCTGGTTCCTGATGTTCCGGGTCAGCCCCCTGGGGCCGTTGACGGTTACCTCGAGTTCCTTCTTGAACTGGTTGGAGATGACAAGGTCCTGGGGCAGGTTCACGATTTCCAGCGGCACGAACAGGGTTATGTCCACCTTGGCTTCGCCGACCACGAAGTACCACAAGGTCAGGGCGAAGAGCAGGGACACCAGCTTCAGCACCCAGTCCTTGGGCCAGTCGAGGCCCCTGCGGGGAAACCTTATTTTCAGCTGTTTATCCAGTTTTTCCATAGGTTGCTGTGGTATTCCCTTGGGACGAAAATGGCGTCCAGCCTGTTTCTGAGCGAGGTCTCGTCAAGGTCGCTGGTGATGGCGCCGTGCTGCACCAGCGATATCTGGCTGGTCTCCTCGCTGACCACGATAACCACCGCGTCGGTTTCCTCCGAAAGGCCGATGGCGGCCCGGTGCCTTGTGCCGAGGCGGCGGCTTATGTAGGGGTTCTTGGTCAGTGGCAGGACGCAGCCGGCGGTGAGGATGCGGCCGCCTCTTATTATCACCCCGCCGTCGTGCAGAGGGGAGGATGGATGAAATATGCTGACCAGCAACTCGCGGGACAGGGCCGCGTCCACCTTGTGCCCTGACTCGATGTAGTCCTTCAGGCCGGTTTCGCGTTCTATGACGATAAGAGCGCCGATGCTCTTCTTGGCCAGGTACACGGCCGCGCCCACGATCTCGTCCATGTTCTGAATGGTGTTTTCGTAGCTTCTCGCAAACGGGGTCTGCCCCACCTGGGTGAGGGCCCGGCGGATGTCGCGCTGGAAGACTATGACGATGATAAGGAAGATGGAGCTCAAAAAGGTGTTGAGAAGCCAGTAGAGGGTCAGGAGTTCGAGCTCGCGGGCTCCGAAATAGGCGATGATGATGATGCCGATGCCGGCGAGCATCTGCGCGGCCCTGGTGCCCCGGATGATGAGGAGAACCCGGTAAATGAGGTACCAGACGATCAGGATATCGGGGATATCCTGCCATCTGAACGCCCTTATGAGTTCTAACACCTGCTGCATGAGCCGGGACAGTTGGTCAAAATTTCAAGGAAACAGGCGGATCGCCGCCGGTGCGGACCATTTCCTGCGGGATGGCATGGGGACGGCCGGTCCGGTTTGTTGGGAAAAAGCCTGTCGGTCAGAAAGACAATCTTACTGTTAAAAAGATAATCTATCTGAATAAACCAATTTTACCCGGGTAAGGCAAGGATATCTTGTTGATTTTCAAAAAAATACGCTTACGGAGCCGGTGGCTGCGGCCGGTTTCCGCTCCGGCGCTGTCCACTGCCCTTGACAAGGACAGGTCCTGTTATTATCATACCCGCTTCATCCCAGATGGAGTAGGGCGTTCCGGCGGTTTTCCAGTGTGGATTCCGGGGCGGCGACATATTGAAACTTGACAAATCAGGAGTTAACGAAGTTGGCCAATCATAAGTCTGCACTCAAGAGGCATCGTCAGAGTCTGGTGCGCCGGCAGCGCAACCGGATGATGAAAACCAGGGTCAAGAACGTGATCAAGGCTGTCAATGCCGCTGTGGCCGGCCAGTCCGCGGACGAGGCCCGCGAGGCCCTGCACGTGGCTGTCAAGGTTATCGCCAAGGCAGCGAGCAAGGGGACCCTGCACAAAAAGAACGCCTCACGCAAGATTTCCCGGCTGACCCGCAAGGTCAACGGGGTCGCCGCCGCGAGCTGAACGGCGGCGTGGCGCGCCCGCTGTCTTTTCCGTTCCGGCGGGCGCAGAACCAGGTCCCAGGCCTGCCTGTACCGCTGATGGAATCCGACAGCAGCCCTTTCAGAAACAGCGCTGAAGACAAAGGCGGAGACGACCCCCAGTCGTCGTCCGGCTGTTTTCGGTTGGTTGCGCATCTTCTCTGTTCCGGAGGGATGAGGTGAAGATTCATCCCTCGCCCGAGGAATTTTCCCGCCTCGCCGCCTCATACGGTCTCGTGCCGGTGGCGAGGGAGATAGTCTCAGACCTCGACACCCCCCTTTCCATATTCGCCCGTCTCGGCGTGGACGAGGAGAACGTGTTTCTCTTCGAAAGCCTCGAGGGCGGCGAGAAATGGGGTCGTTACTCCATCATCGGTTATGATCCCCTGCTGCTTTTTACCAGCAGCGGCGAGGAGGCGCGCATCAGCGGCATCCTGGGCGACGAGGTCCGCCGCGGCAATCCGATGGAGATCCTGCGGGATGTCCTGGCCGAGGCAGGGCCGGTGCCCGAGTTGGACGGCCTGCGGTTCTTCGGCGGCGCGGTCGGCTATCTCGGTTACGACATGGTCCGCTTCATGGAAGACCTGCCGCCCTCGGCCAATCCCGGCCTGCCGGGTTTTCCCGACTCCGCCTTCATGA
>JALWTY010000048.1 GCA_026993265.1 Desulfobacterales bacterium | reverse complement strand
GATCATAAATTTTGTGTGGGAGCCATGCCGGTAGTCACTTGCCATGAACACAAGCCTAACTAAACCGCGCTAAAGCTGCCACCTAAAGGTGGGGGCTTTAACCCTCCCAAATTGGGACAGTAAAAAGTTAAAGATATCGGTATGTTACGAATCCAACATGAGGCATCTGTTTGAAACGGGGCGATTTTTCTATGGAAAATCGGCTCGGCGGAAACTTCACTCCGCCGCCCCCGGACCACGGATTCAGGCTACTGACTTCTGTCTTCTGATTTCTGACTTCTGAAAAGGTGCAACCATGCGGATTCTGGCCGCAAGCATCATCACCGCCATCCTTGCCATGACCATATCACACCCGAAAATCAGCCATGCCGCCTCCCTCGCCGCCGGTCTCCACCAGGAGCGGCTCGCAAACGGAGTCTCGCTCATCGTCCGGGAATCCCCCGGCAGCAAGGCGGTCACGGTACAGATATGGGTGAAGGCCGGCTCCACCTATGAAGACGAACACGAACGCGGCATCACCCACCTGATCGAGCACATGATCTTCAAGGGCACAGACAGCCGCGGCCCCGGCGACATCGCCGGCGGCATCGAGGCCCTGGGCGGCCGGATAAACGCCTACACCTCCTATGACCAGACCGTCTACCACGCTACCATCGCGGCCCGCCACTGGCGCACCGCCCTCGACATCCTCGCCGACGCGGTGCTCCACTCGGTCTTCGACCCTGACGAGCTCGAACGGGAAAAAAAGGTGGTGCAGGAAGAGATCGCCATGCGCGAAGACCGGCCCGGGGTGCGTCTCTTCGAGGAGTTCATGGCCCACGCATACAAAAAACACCCATACGGCCTGCCCGTGGCCGGGACCAGGGAATCGGTGGCAGCCATCAGCCGGGACGACATTCTCGCTTATGTGCAAAAGCATTACATACCTGAAAACATCACCGTGGTGGTAGCGGGAGATATCTCCTCGGCCGAGGTGAGAGAGGAGACGGAAAGGATGTTCGGCGGCCTGGCCCCGGCGGCGGCGGAAGAGCCGCCCCGGCCGGCGGAGCCGGAGAGGAACGCGCCCGAGTTCTTCAGCCTCACCGACGACATGCGCCAGACCATGCTCTTTTTCGGGTTTCCCACAGTGCGCTTCGTTGACCGCGACACCCCGGCCCTGGACCTCGTCGCCGCCATCCTCGGCCAGGGCGAAACCTCGCGCCTCTACCGCAGGCTGAGAAACGAACTTGGCATCGTCTACCGCATCCACGCCTCATCGTTCACCCCCCGCGACCGGGGGCTGATGGAATTCAGCGCCGACATCGACCCGCAGCACGCCGCCCGTGTGATGAAAGAGGCCCTGACCCAAATCTTTCTCCTCAAATACGTCAAGGTGGGAGAGGACGAACTCGAGCGGGCCAGACGCAACCTGGAGAGCGATTTTGTCTTCAGCATGGAGAAGGTGGAAGGCCAGGCCCGGGTTCTCGGCTCGTTCCACATGCTGACCGGCGATCCTGACCCGGAGAGATACCTCGAGGGCATCCGCGCGGTCACCCGCGACGACATCCTCGCGGTGGCGAAAAGATATTTTCAGCCGGAAAAACTTGTGGCCGGGATGATCTCGCCTGAAAACCTGCCCGCAGGAATGGACGCGGACGAGCTTGAGAAAATCGCGGCCGAGGCGGAACAGGACGCGAAAGAGGGCGTCTCCGGCGCACTGGTGGCGAATTCATACCTGCCGGATCTCTACCGTTTCCGGCTCGAGAACGGCATCACCCTGCTGGTGCGCGAGGACTTCCGGGTGCCCACGGTGGCGATCCGGGCCATATTCCCCGGCGGGCTGCGGGCGGAAACCGAGGAGACCAACGGCGCGTTCGCCGCCATCGCCCAGATCCTCCCCAAAGGCACTGAAAAGATGGACCACGACGAGCTGGCCGCGAGAATAGAGGACATGGCCGGCGACATCGAGGGATTCAACGGACGCAACACCTTCGGATTGCGGGCCGACTTTCTGGCCCGCTACGCGGACGAGGCCCTCGCCCTGGTGCGCGACATCATCCTTACCCCGGCATTTGCACCGGACGAGGTGGAAAAACTCAAACCCGAGCTGCTCTCCCAACTGAAAGAGCAGGAGGATTCCCTGCCCTCGCTGGCCTTCCGGGAGTTCAACCGCCTGCTGTTTGCGGGCCACCCCTACGGCCTGAACGTGCTCGGCAGCCGCGAGGCGATCAAGAACTTCACCGCCGCGTCGCTGCGGCAGATGTACCGGCGCCACGCAAGACCCGACCGTCTGGTGCTCTCGGTTGTGGGCGCGGTAAAGGCGGCAGATGTGAAAAAGAGGGTGGAAAAGCTGTTTTCAGGATGGCGGCCGGAAGACAAGGACACAATCATCGAGGATCTCCTTGTCCCCCCGCCGCCTGCCCGGCCGGTAAACTTCAATCTCGAGCGGGACAAGGCCCAGGTCCACATCGTCCTCGGCTTCCGGGGAACGTCCCTGAAAAATCCGGACCGCTTCGCCCTCGAGGTGCTCGACACGGTACTCTCCGGCCAGAGCGGCAGGCTTTTCGCCACCCTCAGGGACCAGGAGAGCCTGGCCTACAGCCTGTCGTCCTTCAACGTCTCCGGCATCGACACCGGCTCCTTCGGGGTATACATCGGCACGGGCCCGGAAAAGCGGGACCAGGCCATGAGCGCCCTCTGGCGGGAGCTATACCGGGTGAGAAACGAGGAGATCAGCGCCGATGAGCTGAAAAAGGCGCAGAACCTGATCATCGGCAACTACGAGCTCGGGCTGCAAACCCACGCGGCCCAGGCCCTGGAGACAGGCCTGAACGAGACCTACGGTCTTGGCCAGGACTACGGCACCCGCTACATCGAGGCCATAAGCAAGGTGACCCCGGCCGATGTCATGGCCGTGGCCCAAAAGTACATCCAGCCGGAGCATTACTGTCTCGTGACCGTTGGCGCGCCAAACGCCGCGAGCGAAAAGGAAAAAGAGGAAAAACCGGAATGACCATACCCATCGACCGCATGCTCATCGCCCCCTCGATCCTCTCGGCCGACTTCTCCCGTCTCGGCGACGAGGTGCGGGCGGTGGAGGCGGCCGGGGCCGACGTCATCCACATCGACGTCATGGACGGCCACTTCGTCCCCAACATCACCATCGGCCCGCTGGTGGCCGAGGCGGTCAACCGGGTGACCGATCTGCCCCTGGACGTACACCTGATGATCGAGAACCCGGAGCGCTACATCGAGGCCTTTGCCAGGGCCGGGGCCGACTGGATAACCGTGCACCAGGAGACCGGCTACCACCTGCACCGGACTGTTTACGCGATAAAGGACCTGGGCTGCAAGGCGGGCGTGGTGCTCAACCCGGCCACCCCTGCCGCGGCCATCGAGCCGGTGATAGCCGACCTCGACCTGGTGATGGTGATGAGCGTCAACCCCGGATTCGGCGGCCAGTCCTTCATCCCCGCCTCGCTGGACAAGATCAGAAGGCTTGTGGAGATGACAAGGGAAAAGAACCCGGCCTGCGCCATCGAGGTGGACGGCGGGGTGAGCCCGGCCACCATCGCCGACATCGCCCGGGCCGGGGCCAGGATCTTCGTGGCCGGCAGCGCGGTCTTCGGCAGCGGCGACTACGCGGCGGTGATAGAGGAGATGCGGCAAAAGGCGGGGAGTTTAGGGGATTAGGGGTTTAGGGAGATAAAAGGTTATGGCCTCGTAAAAACCCTTAACAGCCCGTTGAAAAACGTAGCGAGCGCAGATGAGGCAAGGAAAAATCCGGCGAAAAAGCGCAGTTTACATAGGGTAAATGAGCATTTTGAGCCGGATTTTGACGCCGCATCGTCAAGCGCAGTAGTTTTTCAACGGGCTGTTAAAGAGCTGCCGAAGGCACCAGATATCCGATCCGTAACCTGCCGATACTTTTGCCTTCCGCCTCCATGCCCATCCCCGCGGCCGTATCCTTGTCCTGACCGGGGCACGCCAATGCGGCAAGACCACCCTCGCCACCCACCTCTTCCCCGATTACCCCAATGGTTTTCATCTTGCGGGACCGTCAGGAGCCTAGGGGGGCGATGTCCTCGAGCACCCGGGAACAGGCGACCGCGCGGATCCCGTGGCTCAAGGGAAAGGTCGCGCTGCCGGCGTGGATAACGTCCAGCCGATCGAGGCGCAGGGTCTCGCATGCCGACCGCATGGAGCGAGTCACCCTGGGGGCGCTGGTGCGTTTGAACTCGAAGCCGAGCCGTTGCCGGCCGCGGACCACAAGGAGGTCGAGTTCCGCGCCGGCGTGCGTCGCCCAGAAGAAGACCTCATCGGCGCGGGCCTCGAGCCGGCCGAGGACCTGGCTCATGGCAAAGCCCTCCCACGAGGCCCCGACCTTGGGATGCCCCTGGAGGTCGTCCATGGTCCCGATCCTGAGCAGGGTATGCACCAGCCCGCTGTCCACGACATAGACCTTTGGCGAGCGTACCTGGCGTTTCTTGATGTTTTCATGCCAGGGCTGGAGCTGGCGGATCACCAGGGCCCCGGCCAACAGGTCGAGATAGCGGCGCACCGTGGACTCGGCCACGCCAAAGGCGCGGGCCAGTTCAGCGCCGTTCCAGACCTGGGCGTGGTAGTGGGCCAGCATGGACCAGAAACGCCCGAGGGTGTGGGCCGGGATCCGGGAACCGAGTTGGGGGACGTCCCGCTCGAGGAAGGTCCGGGCGAATTCCCGGCGCCATTCCGCGCTGGCCGCGTCGGACGGGGCGAGGAAGGAACGGGGGAAGCCGCCCCGGAGCCAGAGCCGTTGCCAGTGGTCCCCGCCGACCTCGTCGAGGGTGAAGCCGTCGAGTTGATAATAGGCGATCCGGCCGGCGAGGGTCTCCGAACTCCGGCGTATGAGGCTGGGCGAGGCGCTGCCCAGGATGAGGAATCGGGTCCGGGATTCGGGACGATCCACCAGAACCCGGAGCACGGGAAAGAGCCCGGGCAGGCGCTGGATCTCGTCGAGGACGACCAGGCCGTGGAGCCCGGCCAGGGCGAGCTTGGGCTCGGCGAGCCGGGCGAGATCATCGGGGTCTTCGAGGTCGAACCGAATGGTCGCTCCGGGCCACTGTTCCGCGATGGCGCGGGCAAGGGTGGTCTTGCCCACCTGGCGCGCCCCGAGGATGCCCACGATCCGGTGCCGCTCGAGCAGGCCGACGACCCTGCGCATATGCCGTTCTCTGGGTATCACGGCCCCATACTACCTTGAAAATCTAGCGGCTGGCAATAGAATTTCAAGGATACAAGAATGGGGATCACAAAGGATGGGGGTCAAGTCTTGAATTGCCAGGTTTCATCGGATCAAAATCTCAAGACTTGACCCCATTAGCTCTTAAAAACCCTTAAACAGCACCGAAGGCACCAGATATCTGATTCGTAACCTGCCGATACTTTTGCCTTTTTACTTTTGACCTTTGCCTTCCGTCTCGCAAGGAGGCCGCTTTGCGGCCTTTTTGCGAGACGGTCATCCATCCCGGTGTTATGATGGCCGGGCCATGATAAGCAAGACCACCCCTCCGGACCCATCGGGCGCACTGCCCCGCGAACGCCTCTTCTCCCGCCTCGACCAGGGGATGAGGCTGCCGCTGTTGCACCTGGCGGCCCCGGCCGGTTACGGCAAGAGCCTTCTGATAAGCTCCTTTCTCGCCTCGCGCCGGATTGCCTCCCTCTGGTACCGGATCGACGAGGGCGACCGCGACCCGGCCTTCTTCTTTCACCACCTGGCCACAGCGGCCCGGGCCGCCCTTGACCGGGATCTTTCCCTGCCCCGGTTCACCCCGGAGTACCGCCACGACCTCGCCGCCTTTACCGGCCACTTCTTCTCGCGCCTCCTGGCCGGCATAAAACCACCCTTCTGCCTGGTGTTTGACGACCTCCAGGCCGCGCCGCCCGGCTCTCCCCTGGCCGGGATCATCTGCCGGGGGATCGCCTCCCTGCCCGCCGGGGCGAACGCGATCACCATCAGCCGGGAACCGCAGCCGCCGGAATTCGTCCGCATGTTGGCCAACGGGATGATGAGCCTGGCCGGCAGGGAGGAGATCCGCGACCTGGTCCGGCTCAGGGGCGGCCTCGGCGACGAGGCGGCGGAAGAGATCAGCGCCGCGGCCCGCGGCTGGGCCGCCGGGGCGGTCCTGATGATCGAGGCCCGCCGCCGGGGCGAGATCCCGGCGCCGGGCCGGGCCGCGGGCCTGGTGTTCGACTACCTCGCCCTCGAGGTCTTCAACACCATCCCTGACGATTCCCGCGACCTGCTCCTGAAGACCGCGTTCCTAGACGAGATCACCCCGGCCCGGGCCGCGGATATCGGCTGCAGCGGCGGGGCAGGGGAGATCCTCTCCCGCCTCTGCGCGGGAAACTGCCTCATCGAACGCCATCACAGCCGGGAGACGGTTTACCGTTACCATCCCCTGTTCCGGGATTTTCTTCTCGCCCGGGGCCAACAGGAATTCGCTCCGAACGAGGTCAGGCAAATACGGCTCCGGTCCGCCCGGATCATCGCCCGGGACGGCGATCCGGACCTGGCCGGGAGCATCCTTGCCGCGGCCGGGGAGTGGCAACACCTTGCCGCCCTCGTCCTGGACCACGCCGGGCCGATGATCGCCCAGGGCCGCGACCGCAGGCTCCTCGAGATGATATCCTCCCTGCCGGATGAACACGGCTCAGACCCCTGGCTCGCCTACTGGGAAGGGGTGTGCCGGATGCCCACGGGCCCGGCCGCGGCCCGGCCCCTGTTTGCCCGCGCCCTGGACGGGTTCGCGGAAAAAGGCTGCCGCCGGGGGATGCTGCGGGCCTGGGCCGGGGTGGTGGACACCTTCATCCACGGCCGCGGCTCCCTGGGGCAGCTCGACCGCTGGATCGCCTTCATCGACCGCCTCCCCCCGGAGGGCGACCCGGTCCCGGCCGGGGTCGAGTCCGAGGTCAACGTGCGGATGTTCGCGGCCCTGGCGATGCGCAAGCCCTGGCATGAGGATTTTTCCCTCTGGCGCGACCGGGCCGTGGCCTGTCTCGACCACGGCCCGAACCTGCCCCTGCGGATGATGACCGGTTTCTACCTCCACACCGCCGCGGTCTGGAGCGGCGACTACCAGATGGCCGTCCATCTCCGCGAAAGACTCGAAAGGGCCGCGGGCGACCTGAAAAGATCCCCCCTGGCCGCGATCACCCTGAAGGTGGTCGAGGCCTGGGACTGGCTCTCCGGCGACTGCGCCCGGACCATGACGGTCATGGGCGAGGGCCTCGCCCTGGCCGGTGAGACCGGGATCCATATCTGGGATTTCATCCTCATGCTCCAGGGCGCGGCCGCGTCCCTGTCCACGGGCGACCTCGCCACCGCCGGGGCCCTCCTCGAAAAGATGGCCGGGGTGGAACCGGGCCGGATACTCGACAGGTTTTATTACCACTATGAAAGGTAGTGGCATCTCTCCCTCGAGGGCGACCTCCCCGCGGCGGTGATGCACCAGGAACAGGCCATGGGCCTCGCCGAGACCGTGGGGCTGCCCTATGCCCGGGCCCAGTCCTTCCTGGCCATGGCCATGCTCCTGATCCGCCGGGGCGAACGCGATTCGGCGGAAAGACATCTAAACCGGGCCATGGGGATCGCGGTGCGGATGGGTTCGGCCTCGATCAGGTTCGTCTGCGGTCTGGCAAGGGCGCGGCTGGCCCTGGCCGGGGGAAAGAAGAAGGCGGCCCTGGCCGCCCTGGCCCGGGCCCTGGCCGCGGGCCGGGAGCGCGGTTATGTCAACTTCTCCTGGTGGCACCCGGACTTCATGGCCGAACTCTGCGCCGTGGCCCTGGCCCACGGCGTGGAAGAAGACTACGTCCGCGGCCTGATCCGCCGCCGGGGGCTCGCCCCCCCGGCGGATGCGCCCGACAACTGGCCCTGGC
>JALWTY010000047.1 GCA_026993265.1 Desulfobacterales bacterium | reverse complement strand
AACTCGTAACAACGGCTTCCTGCCGTTGTTACTCAACGGAAAGCCAAAGCGTAGCTTCGGCTTTCCTCTCGAAATTACGCAGTTTTTCAAACAGCGCAATTTCGCCGCCGCGTCCTGCGGCGGATGATGGACCCGTTGTTACGGGTCCATCATTCAAGACGGCCTCGTAAAAACCCCCAACCGGGTCAGAATGCACGAAACCACCTGATCCGTAACCTGCCGATTACCGACTTCTGTCGTCTGGCTTCTGGCTTCTGGCCTCGTAACAAGGCCGCGGAGCGGCCTTGTTACGAGGCCGAGGGGCAGACGCCGCCGCAGGAGGAACGGCTGCTGCAGGATTCGCAGTCCTCGGCCGCGGGCGGTGGCGGCGGCGCGGAAGCGGCTTCCTTGACCACGTTGTCCACCACGGCGCGGAAGGCGGTCACCGCCGGGCTGTCGCTGTCGCCTGCGAGATAGGGAGCGCCTTCGTCCCCGCCCGAGACCACCTTGGGATCGACCGGAACCGCGCCAAGGAAAGGAACCCCGAAATCCGCGGCCATGCGGCTGCCGCCGCCGCTCTTGAACAGGTCCACGGGTTTATCGCAGTGGGGGCAGATGAAACCGCTCATGTTCTCCACCACCCCGAGCACCCGCAGTTTCACGTGCTTGCAGAAGTTCAGTGATTTGCGCACGTCGGCCAGCGATATCTCCTGGGGCGTGGTCACCACCAGGGCGATGGCGTCCTTGATGGTCGAGGCCACGGTCATGGGTTCGTCGCCGGTGCCGGGCGGCGAGTCTATCACCAGGTAGTCGAGTTCGCCCCAGTTGATGTCGGCGATGAACTGCCGGATGGCCTGGTTCTTCATGGGGCCGCGCCAGATCACGGGATCATCGCGGTTCTCCATCATGTACTCGAGCGAGATGACCTTGAGGTTGTCGTTGTAGCGCATGGGCGGCACCAGGCCGTCTTCCTTCCCGGCCACCTCGGTGATGCTCTGGGTGAGCCCCAGCATCCGGCAGATGTCCGGGCCGTGGAGATCAACGTCCATCAGCCCGACCTTGAAACCGCGGTTGGCCAGGGAAAGGGCCAGGTTGGTGGAGATGGTGCTCTTGCCCACCCCGCCCTTGCCGCTCATGACGAGAATCTTGTGTTTGATCTTAGAAAGGGAATCGCGGATCGCCATGTCCTGTCGGGCGATGTAGGCGTCGGCCCCGCCGCAGGACGATCCGGCCGCGCTTCCGCACGAACCGCTTGAACACTTGCTCATCTGGATACCTCCTGAAAACCTTATCCTTACAATTCCTCAGGGAACAATGAAACCGGAAGACCATCCGCGACGGCCACTCACGCCTTCGCGGACTGAACCATAGACTTTAATCACTGAAAGGCGAAGCCGAAAGGGAAAATCTCGCGGGACAGCATCGGGCCGCTGCAACGCTCACCGGCCCCGCGCCGGGACCGGGGCTGCAACGACCCGGTTCCTGCCCTGGCGCTTGGCCCGGTAAAGGGCCTTGTCCGCCTTTTTGAGAACCTCGGACGGCCTTTCCCCGGCCCCGCCCTCGGCCACTCCGATGCTGACGGTTAGGGGCACCTTTTTCCCTTTCCCCGGCGGGGTTACGGACCGGCCAGGCCTTGCGCCGTTTCTGCGTTTTCCGGCCCGGACAATGAACCCCTCGCCCTCTATTCTCTCCCGCAGGCCTTCGAGCGCCGGCGCGGCATCGCTGCAGTCCCGGCCGGGAAAGACGATGGCGAACTCCTCGCCGCCGTAGCGGAAGGGCCTGCCCCCGCCGCCCGCGGCCGCGATCATGGCCGCGACCTTGGCCAGAACCTGGTCGCCCACGTCATGGCCGTAGGTATCGTTGAACTTCTTGAAAAAATCTATGTCCACCATTGCCACCGCGTACGGCGGGGAAAGACGGACGAGAAAATCGTCCATGGCCCGGCGGGCGGGAAGGCCCGTCA
>JALWTY010000046.1 GCA_026993265.1 Desulfobacterales bacterium | reverse complement strand
AAATTGCGCTGTTTGAAAAACTGCGTAATTTCGAGAGGAAAGCCGAAGCTACGCTTTGGCTTTCCGTTGAGTAACAACGGCAGGAAGCCGTTGTTACGAGTTCATCTTGAATGAGGATATAAGGATGATATTCGAACAGCTCACCGTGGGGCATATGGCGGTCTGCTGCTATCTGGTGGCGGACGGGGATACGGGCGAGGCGATGGTGGTCGATCCCGGCGGGGACGAGGATCGCATCCTCGGCCTTCTGGAGGAAAAAGGGGTAAGACTGAAGTACATCGTCAACACCCACGGCCATCCGGACCACGTCTGCGGCAACCGCCGCCTGAAAGAGGCCACCGGCGCGGCCATAGCCATGCACCGGGAGGACGCGGAGTTTTTCGTACGCAAGGATGTCGCGGAATACTTCTCCATGCTCGGACTCGAACCCTCGCCGCCGCCCGATATTCTCCTCGAGGACGGCGGCCGCATCGGCCCCGGCAGGCTTGTGTTCGAGGTTATCCACACTCCGGGCCACACGCCCGGCGGCATCTGCCTCTACCGCGCCCCGGACCTCCTGACCGGCGACACCCTGTTCGTCGGCGGGGTGGGGCGTACCGATTTCCCCGGCGGCAACGCCCGCACCCTCGATCACTCCATCAGGACCAGGCTGCTCGTTCTGCCCGACGACACCAGGGTGTGGCCCGGCCACGGTTATGGCGGCTCGTCCTCGACCATCGGCGGGGAAAAGCGCTCCAATCCCTTCATCACCGGCGGCCTGTTTTAAGCGATGCGTGAACTGGTTCTCGGCACCGCCGGTCACGTGGACCACGGCAAGACCTCGCTGGTAAAGGCCCTGACCGGGGTGGACACCGACCGCCTCAAGGAGGAGAAGGCCCGGGGCATCACCATCGAGCTGGGGTTCGCCCACCTCGACCTTCCCTGCGGCCACCGCCTCGGCATCGTCGACGTTCCCGGCCACGAGCGTTTTGTCCGCAACATGGTGGCGGGCGCGGCCGGCGTCGATCTGGTCGCATTTGTCATCGCCGCGGACGAGGGCGTCATGCCCCAGACCCGTGAACACTTCGAGATCTGCCGTCTGCTCGGGGTGGAGCGCGGCCTCATCGTCCTCACCAAGACCGACCTGGTCGACGCTGAATGGCTCGAGATGGTGCGTGAGGACGTGCGCGATTTCTTCCGTGGAACCTTTCTCGAGGACGCGCCCCTGGTGGAGTTCTCCGCGGTCGACGGCAGCGGGCGCGACGAGGTGGTCGCCGCCATCGACTCCCTGGTGGCGGACAGCGAGTTTTTCGAGGCCACGGGCCCCTTCCGGTTGCCGGTGGACCGGGTCTTCAGCATCAAGGGGTTTGGCGCGGTGGTCACCGGCACCGCCATCTCCGGACGGATAGCGGTGGGTGACGATATCGAGGTCTACCCCGAGGGCAAAAAGGGCCGCGTCCGCGGGATCCAGGTCCATTCCCGGCCCATGGGCGAGGCCGAGGCCGGCCACCGCACCGCCATCAACATCCAGGGGCTGGACCGCGAGATGCTCTCCCGCGGCGATATCGCGGCAACGCCGGGGTGCCTTGCGCCTTCGTGGCTGCTCGACGCCGAACTCAGCTACCTTTCAGTCAATTCCAGACCGCTCGCCAACCGCACCAGGGTCCGCCTTCACCTGGGCACGGCCGAGATCATGGCCAGGATAGTCCTGCTCGACCGGGATGAACTCGCCCCCGGCGACACCGCTGACGTGCAGATCAACCTGGAGAGCCGGGCCGCGGTCTGGCCGGGCGACCGTTTCGTCATCCGCCGCTACTCGCCGGTCACCACCATCGGCGGCGGGGTGGTGCTCAACGCCCTGCCAAGGAAACGCCGCCGCTACCGGGAAGAGAACCGCGAAATCTTCAGGACATACCGCAGCGGCGATCCTCTCGAACTCGCCATGCTGCACCTGCGCGAGAGCGGCCGGGCCGGAATAACCTTCAACGAGCTTGCCGTCCGCTGCGCCACCTTTGGCCGCAGGCTGGAAAAACTGCTCGAACCCGCCATCTCGGCGAGAAAGATAATGGTGGTCGATTCCGACACCCGCCGGATGATCGCGGCCGAGGTCTATGAAGAGCTGCAGGAGCGATTGGTCGGGATCGTTGCGGAGTTCCACGAAAACAACCCGGTCAAGCAGGGCATCGGCCGGGAGGAACTGCGTTCCCGTCTGCTCGGCGAGGGTGAGCAGCGGTTGTTCAACCGCTTGTGCAACGACCTCGAAAAGGCCGGCCGCATCGTGGTCGAGGGCGCCCTGGTGCGGCTTTCCGATTTCAGGGTGGCCCTGAACCGGGACGACACCGCGCTCAAGGAGAAGATCGTTGCCGCCTATGAGGAGGCCGGGCTGAAGGTGCCGACCGTGAACGAGCTGGCCGCGGAACTGGACTGCGAACGGGGCGAGCTTCTCTCCCTGCTCGGGGTCCTGCTCGACGAGGGCGTGCTGGTCAAGGTCACCGGCGATCTCTACTTCAGCGCCGCCGCCATCGGGGAACTGAAGGGAAGGATGGTCGCCCACATAGAGAAAAACGGCGATATCGACGCCCAGGGGTTCAAGGCGATGACCGGTCTTTCCCGCAAGTTCACCATTCCGTTGCTCGAATACTTCGACCGCTGCAAGGTGACCCTGAGGGTGGGCGACCGGCGGATTCTCCGGGGGAGCGCACCGTGAGCGGGGGGAGGAACTGATTGGCCCGGGCGTATGGCAATACCGCCGGGCTGAAACCGGCCCTGATGCGGCGGCTCGAGCGCCTGGGCGCGAGAAAGGCCGCGCCCGAGTTCGTCATAACCCCTGAACTGGCCCGGGAACTGGCGGCTGTGTCGCGGGAGGCCGGACGCCAGGTCGGCCTGCTCATCGACCGCCGCGGCCGGGTGACGACCGTGGTGGTCGGCGACCGGGAGGGAATAGTCATCCCGGTGCTGCCGCAGACGCGCGTGGCCGGAGCGCGGCTCAAGGGGCTGCGTTGCGTTCACACCCATCTCGATCCATCCGGCTTGAGCCGCGACGACCTCATGGACCTCGCCTGCCTGCGGCTCGACCTGATGGCCGCCCTCTGCGTGGACCGGCAGGGATACCCGGCCCTGCTCCACGCTGCCCATCTCGTGCCCGGCGGCCGGGGCGGGGAGCCCTGGCGGCTTTTGCCGCCCGCGCATCCGGCCCATCTGGAACCGGATTTTCTCGCAAACATCGCCGCGTTGGAGGACGAGTTCGCCCGCACAGGCGGGGCTGCTCACCGGGCCGCGGCCGCGGACCGCGCCATCCTGGTGAGTGTGTCTACCGCGCCAAGGGCGGTGGCGGACCGTTCCCTGGACGAACTGGCCGAGCTGGCCCGCACCGCCGGGGTCGAGGTGGTGGGCCGGGCGGCGCAGCGGCGCAGGAAGGTCAACCCGCGGCTGCTCATGGGACGGGGCAAGGTGGGCGAACTGATGCTCATGGCCCTGGAGCGCGACGCCAACATCCTGATCTTCGACCAGGAACTCAATCCGTCCCAGGTGCGCTCGATCACCGATCACACCGACATGCGGGTCATCGACCGCACCCAGCTCATCCTCGACATCTTCGCCGCCAGGGCAAAGAGCCGCGAGGGCAAGCTCCAGGTGGAGATGGCCCAGCTCAAGTACCTGATGCCGCGCCTTGCCGCCCGGGACGACTCCCTTTCCCGCCTGACCGGCGGAATCGGCGCCCGCGGGCCCGGCGAGACCAGGCTCGAGATAGACCGCCGCCGGATAAAGGACCGGATGGCGATGCTTTCGGCCCGGCTGCGGCAGGTGTCGCGGCAGCGGCATGAACGCCGCCGCCGGCGGGAAAGGAAACAGGTGCCGCAGGTGTCGCTGGTGGGTTACACCAACGCGGGCAAGTCGACCCTGCTGAACGCCCTGACCGGAAGCGCGGTCACGGCCGAAAACAGGCTGTTCGCCACCCTGGACCCGACCAGCCGCAGGCTCAGGGTGCCGCGCGACATCGAGGTGATAATCAGCGACACGGTCGGTTTCATCAGCCGCCTGCCCGATGACCTGGTCCAGGCCTTCATGGCAACGCTCGAGGAACTCCACGAGGCTGATCTCCTGGTCCACGTCATCGACGGCGCAAACCCGGCGGCAGGGGAGCAGAAGGCGGCGGTGGAAAGGATCCTTGCCGAACTCGGGCTCAGGGCCACGCCGGTTCTGCCGGTGCTCAACAAAACCGACCTCCTTGCCCCGGATGAGGTCCGGCGGCTGGCCGCGGAGTTCGGTGCCCTGCCGGTGTCGGCTCTGAGCGGCGAAGGGCTGGTGGAGCTCTCCGAGCGGATAGGCGAGTGGCTGGTTCGTCTTTCTCCGCCGCATGCTTGCCCGGAAGGCGGCTGATACGGTAGATTGACGGAGCCGCAACGGTCCCGGCCGGGACCGTTGCGGCTCCGATGACCTCTGGTGAGCATAGTGACAGAGGGGTAAGGCAGGGACTTAGGGATTTAGGGACTTAGGAGTTTAGAGACAAAGCGACAGGGTTAGCAAGCGAAAGGTGGCGGCCAAAGGCCGCATCCGCCGACTGTCTCCTGTTTCCTGTCTCCCGGCAACCATGAACCGTCAGCCATCAACCATCTACCATAGGCCATTCACGGCAGCCGTTTTTTTCCTGGCCGCGGTTGTATTCGGGCTGTGCGTTCCTGTCCTGGCCCAGGACTCGTCCCCGCGCATCGTCGACGTGGCGGCGGCCAACT
This sequence comes from Desulfobacterales bacterium, assembly GCA_026993265.1. GTDB lineage: Bacteria > Desulfobacterota > Desulfobulbia > Desulfobulbales > JAJRZW01 > JAJRZW01. Next base: position 3,233 of record JALWTY010000046.1, on the reverse strand, counting down.
CCCGCGCCGACGTGCTTCTCTACGCCCGGGTGGAAAACGGTTTTACGCCCGAGATGGAAAAGGGCGTCAAAAACGGCATCCCGGCCACCTTCACCTTTGAGGTGAGGCTGGTCAGGGAAGTGCGGGACTGGCCGGACCGGGAGCTTATCAACATCTCCTTTGACCACCGTCTCGAGTACGACAACCTCAAGGACGAGTACCGCGTGATCCTGGGCGAGGATTCCGGCCGCACGGTCACCGTTTCCACCCTGGCCGAGGCCGAGAGGATCATGACCACGGTGGACGGGGCAAGGGTCATCTCCCTTTCCGCGCTGAAAAAGGGCGAGAGCTACGCCCTGTGGGTCAAGGCCAGGCTGGAGCACGCCACCCTGCCTCTCTACTTCCACTACCTGATACCCTTCTGGGGCGCGTGGGACCTCAAGACGGACTGGAGCCATGTCAGATTCCACTATTGATCCGGAACTCACCCAGAGGTTCGTCATCGAGCGCGACCGCAGGAAGAGGCGGCGGATCTGGTGGATAATTCTCTCCTGCCTGGTCCTGATCTACCTGCTCACCTTTGTCGAAACCCGCGTTTTCCAGATCGGCGAGGTGCCTTTCCCGGTCAGCGGCAACGTCCTCGTCTTCGTCCTGATCAACGTCAACGTCCTTCTGCTTCTGCTGATGATCTTCCTGGTGCTGCGCAACCTGGTGCAGCTGGTGTTCGAGCGCAAGCGCAGGATCCTCGGCACCAGGCTCAAGACCAAGCTGGTCCTCTCCTTTGTTTCCCTGTCCCTGATTCCCACCGGGCTTCTGTTCTTCATCGCCCTGCAGTTCGTCTCGAGCAGCATGGACTACTGGTTCAACAGCCGGGTGGAGCAGTCCCTGCAGGAATCGCTCAAACTTGCGCGAAGCGTTTACGACCAGGCCAAAAAGCAGGTGCTGGTGCAGGGATCGTCCACGGCCGACAGGCTCGCCTCCGGCATGTATCAGGACCTGATCGCAAACCACCTTGATATCTTTCTGAAGGATATCGCCGCAAGCCACGGCCTGGCCGGGCTCGAACTGTATTCCGGCCAGCGCGGCCCGCTCGCCCGGGTCTTTGCCGACGGTATCGACCCGGACGAGGTGCCGGACCTGCCGCCTGACATGTTCCGCCGGGCCCAGGCCGGGGAGGAGAGGCCGGTTACCATCCAGAAGATCAGGGGCGGCGAGCTGGTCCGTTCCGCGGTGGCTGTCCGCGGCGCGGACGGCGGCGCGGCGCGGGTGCTGGTCACCTCGGTGCTGATCCCGGCGGAAAAACTCGCCAGCATGGAGGTCATCTCAAGCGGGCTCGAGGGATACCGCCAGCTCATGCTCCTGAAGAATCCCATCAAGACCAGCCTTTTGGTGATGCTGCTCATCATCACCCTGCTGATCGTCTTCGCCTCGATCTGGTTCGGTTTCTACGTGGCCCGCGGCCTGACCGGCCCCATCGCCAAGCTCGCCCGGGCCACGAAACGGGTGGCCGAGGGCGATCTCGACTTCGTCCTTACCCGCGACAGCGGCGACGAGATGGGCACCCTGGTGGACTCCTTCAACCAGATGACCCGCGATCTCCTCGCCAGCAAGAAACAGCTCGAGGAGCGGCGGCAGTACATGGAGACCATTCTCCAGAACATTACCGCCGGAGTCATCTCCATGGACCCGCAGGGACGCATCACCACCATAAACAGCTTTGCCGAGACCCTGCTGAGGATCAGGAGCGAAGACCTGGTCGGCCGCGACTGGCGCGAGGTGCTCAACGAGGAGCACCGCGAGATCATGGAAGGCTTTTTCGAAAGCCTCGAAAACTCCGGCCGCGCCTCCATCCAGCGCTCCATCCGGCTGAGGGTGCGGGATGAGAGTTTTTACCTCAGGGTCAACTTCACCCGCCTGCGCGACGAGCGCGGCAACGACCTCGGCGTGGTTCTGGTCTTCGACAACCTCACCGAGATCGAGAAGATGCAGCGCATGGCGGCCTGGCGCGAGGTGGCCCGCCGCATCGCCCACGAGGTCAAGAACCCGCTCACGCCGGTGCAGCTCTCGGCCCAGAGGCTGCGAAAGCGTTACCTCGACCGGCTCGCGGGCGAGGACGAGGTCTTTGATTCCTGCACCATGACCATCATCAAGCAGGTGGAGGAGCTCAAGAGGCTGGTGGCCGAATTCTCCACCTTTGCCCGGATGCCCGGGGTCAACAAGGAGCCGGGCGATCTCGCCGCCCTGCTCCGCGAGGTGATGGTCCTTTACCGCGAGGCCCACCGGAAGATAGATTTCAGCCTCGATATCGGCAGCATCCCGGTCTTCCCCTTTGACCTGACCCAGATGCGCCGGGTGCTCATCAACCTGCTCGACAACGCCGTGGCCGTGGCCGGAGAGGGCAGGATAGAGGTGAGCGCGCGTATGGACGGCGGTGAGGCGGTCATCGAGGTGGCGGACAACGGTCCCGGCATCGCGGACGAGGACAAGGCCAGGCTGTTCGAGCCCTATTTCTCCACCAAGAAGGGCGGCTCCGGCCTCGGGCTCGCCATTGCCGGCACCATTGTCAGCGACCACGGCGGCACCATCCGGGTGGAGGACAACGAGCCGAACGGCGCAAGGTTCATCATCCGCCTGCCGGTGAGCGGCGGCAAGGATGACGCCGGGGCCGGGAGGCGGGAGGACAACGGTTTCAGCGAGGAGAAGGATGGCTAAACGTATTCTGGTGATAGACGACGAGGAGAGCATCCGCGACGCGCTCGCCGGTATCCTGTCGGACGAAGGGTTCGAGCCGGTCTGCGCCGGGAGCGCCGAGGAGGGGCTTGCTGTGCTCGAGCGCGAGGAGATCGACCTGGTGCTCCTCGACATCTGGATGCCGGGCATGGACGGCATGGAGGCGCTCGGCCGGATAAAGGAGGATTACCCCCTGCTCCCGGTCATCATGGTCTCCGGCCACGGCAATATCGAGACCGCGGTCAAGGCGACCAGGATGGGGGCCTACGATTTCATCGAGAAACCGCCCTCCTACGACAAGATCGTGGTGGCGGTGAACAACGGCCTGCGGGTTTCGAAACTCGAGGAGGAGAACGTCATCCTCCGCAGCCGGGAGAAAAAGAAGCCGGAACTGGTGGGCGAGACCCCGGTGATGCGGGAGCTCAGGAAACAGATCGAGATGGTGGCTCCGACCCCTGCCTGGGTGCTCATCCGCGGCGAGCACGGCACCGGCAAGGAGGTGGTGGCCCAGTCCATCCACCGAC
>JALWTY010000045.1 GCA_026993265.1 Desulfobacterales bacterium | reverse complement strand
AAATCCCCACCGCCTCCGGCCGGCGCCGCACCGCCGGCCCGGACACCGGCAACGTCCCGGGCGATCTGCAGCACCGGCATCATCAATCCTGGCATGGTCGAACCTCCCTGTCTCGGAGTGTCGGGCCTGCGGCTTCCATGCCCCGGCCCGGGGGAGCCATCCTCCCCGCACCCGCACTGCAGCAAGGGGTGTGCCAGAATGGCGAGACGGCATTGGCTATAGCTTTTTTTCAAGTGATAACAACGAGTTGAAAAGCAGAGAAAAACGGGCCGGGGCCGACAGCAAACCGCTTTGGGGATGGTTTCATCAGGGTGGGGAGGGAAAAGTTTACCGCCAGGAGAACCAAAAGCGCCGATCGCCGGGGGGGCCGGGGGCCTGCTACTTGCGGTCGAGGAGCCCGAGGGCCAGCGACAGGCGCACGGCCTTGTCCCGGCCAAGCTTGGGCAGGATCTTGGCCACGACTTCGCTCTTCATGGCCCTGAGGATCCGCACCGCCTTGTCATCGTCCATACTGTCGATGAGCGGAGCCACCTTTGAAGGGCTCATGGCGCTGTAGGTCTTGATCAGTTTTTTGAAGTTCTTGTCCCGCGTCTGCTTGAGTTCCGCGAGTTCGGCCTCCACCTTCTTCTGCATGGCGGAAAGTCTTTTTATCTTTTCATCGACCAGTTTTTCAGCCTCGGCGAGATCACGCTCCCGTTCGGCCAGGTCTTTCTCCTTTATCTTCACCGCAAGCTCACGCGCGGCCAGTTTGGGCGCAACCGAGAGGTCAAGGGCGGAAACCTTTACCGGGCTCCGCTCCCTGGCGCGGGACGGGCATGCCGGCGCCAGCGCGAAAAGGAAGACCAGAACCGCGGCAACGCCAGGCCAGAGGTCAGCCCGCCTCGCTTCTGCCATGTCTGAGCACTGCCATTTCATCGTTCTCACCAAGTTCCCGTCTCGTCTCTTCCTTCAGGAAACGGCGGTAATCGCGTTCCCGGGCCTTTTCCATCACCTTGCGGTCCCTGACCCGGGCGGCAAGGGCGGCCCGGGCCGCCTCGGCCGCCTGCTTCTGCGCCTTTATCTTTTCCCGAAGCGCCTCGGCCTGCCGTTCCTGATACTGCAGGGTTTCCACGAACCGGGCGAACCGGGCCGCGGTCATCGGTTTCTTCTTGCGTTCCTCGAATTCCCCGCTCGTCCGCTGCCTGTCCAGCACCACCTTTTCCAGCGCTCTCTCCAGCCGGGCCAGCTCCGCCTCCTCCGCGGCCAGTTTCTGCCTGGCCATGTCCTCGAGGTTTTTACGGTAGCCCAGCACCGTCTCGAGTCTGAAGCGGTAGGCGGCCATCTACATCCTCATTTCCGCTCGAGCCCAAGCGCCTTCAGGGCGGCAAAACTTTCCGCCAGGGAGGCCCGTTCCCCGACCCCCTGGCGCAAAAAGCCGTTGAGCGCGTCTATCATGGCCAGGGCCCGGTCTATCTTCGGGTTGGCCCCGCGGGAATAGGCCCCGATGTTGACCAGGTCCTCGGCCCGGCGGTACACCGCCATCACCTCGAGAAACTCCCGGGCAAGCTCCACCTGTTCCCGCGGAACCACGTCGCTCATGCAGCGGCTGACGCTGCCGAGCACCTCGATAGCAGGGTAATGGCCCTCGCTTGCGAGATCGCGGCTCAGGATGACATGGCCGTCGACAATGGAGCGGATGGCGTCGGCAATGGGCTCGTTCATGTCGTCGCCCTCTACCAGAACCGTGTATATGCCGCTGATGCTGCCCCGGCCCACGCAGGTGCCGGAACGCTCGAGAAGTTTCGGAAGCTGAGCGAACACCGACGGGGTGTAGCCGCGCGAGGTGGGCGGCTCGCCAACCGCCAGCCCAACCTCGCGGCTCGCCATGGCGAACCTGGTGACCGAGTCCATCATCAGGACCACGTCGCGGCCCTGGTCGCGGAAATATTCGGCCACGGCCATGGCGTGATAGGCCCCGCGCATGCGGATGAGCGGCGGCTGAT
>JALWTY010000044.1 GCA_026993265.1 Desulfobacterales bacterium | reverse complement strand
TTGATGAAATCGTAACAACGGCTTCCTGCCGTTGTTACTCAACGGAAAGCCAAAGCATAGCTTCGGCTTTCCTCTCGAAATTACGCTGTTTTTCAAACAGCGCAATTTCGCCGCCGCGTCCTGCGGCGGATGATGGACCCGTTGTTACGGGTCCATCAATCCCTCGACGAAGCCGCAACAGACGCCCTGGTGCGCGGCGCAGCCCACGACGCCCCTTCCGGGCGCGGGCACCGGCGGTCATCCCCCGGCAAGCGTCTCCTTTATCCTCGCGGCCAGTTCCGGCCCCACGCCCCTGACCGCGGCGATGTCCTCCACCGCGGCCTCCGATATGCCGCGGACGCTGCCAAATGCGGCGATCAGCGCCCTTTTCCGCGCCGGCCCCACCCCGCTTATCCGGTCGAGCCTGGAGGCGAGCCCGGCCCGGTCGCGGCGGCGGCGGTGACGGGTGATTCCGAAACGGTGGGCCTCGTCCCTGATCCGCATGAGGAAAAAAAGCGCCGGCGAAGCGGGGTCAAGCTCCAGGGGCTCCCTGTTTCCGGGAACGAAGACCCGGTCAGGCCCCCTGCCCCGTCCCTTGGCGATGGCTGCGAGCGCCGGGGCGGCGGCACCGCGCTCCCGGAGCAGGGGCTTCACCGCAGCGAGATGGCCGCGGCCGCCGTCAAGGAGAAGCACATCGGGGAGATCGCCGTGTTCCAGCCTGCGTGCCACCACTTCCCGCATCATGGCGTAGTCGTCCTGCCCCTCGACCTCCCTGATGTTGTAATGCCGCCACCGCGCCTTATCGGGCGCGCCGCCGGCAAAACACACCAGCGCCCCCACCGGCTCGCGGCCGCCGGTGGTGGAGATGTCCACGCACTCCACCAGCACGGGCGGCCGGGCAAGCCCGAGCGTCTTTTCCAGTTCCGCGGCCACGTTCTCCCAGTCCGCGGCCATTTTACCCCTCTTCTCAAGGCCGCGGACAGCGTTGTTTTCCGCCATGTCGAGCAGCCTGCGGCGGCCGCCCCGGGCCGGAACCGCGAGCCGCACCATGCGGCCCGCGGCCGCGCTCAACCATTCCTCCACCGCGGTCCGGTCATCCGGCAGAAGCGACAGCAGGATCTCGGGCGGGATATCGGTATCGCCGGAATAGAAACGCCGCAGAAGCTGGGAGATGATATCGGCCGGAGAACCGGCTGCCTCCGGCAGGTAGAATTCCGCTGTTCCGGTTATCATCCCGCCGCGCACCCTCAGCAGGGCGACAAGGCTTCCGCCCTCTTTCGATACCAGGGAAAAAACATCGAAGAATGCGCGCGCGCCGGTGACCACCGCCTGTCTCTCCAGGGTGCGGCGCAGGTCCGCGAGCCGGTCGCGGAGGATTGCGGCCCGCTCAAAGGCCAGCGTTTCCGCGGCCCGGTTCATCTCCGCCTCAAGACGGCGCTCCACCCTGCGATTGCGGCCCTCGAGCACGTCGATGAGATCGCGGACCATGGCGCGGTACTCCTCCTTTCCGGCAAGCCCGCAGCAGGGAGCGAGGCAGCGGCCCATCTGAAAGTCCAGACAGGGGCGTTTCTGGTTGCGCATCACCGCGTTGCGGCATTTGCGCAAGGGGAAAATACGGCCCAGGACCCGGATGGTCTCCCGCAGGGCCCCGGCCGAGGCGAACGGGCCAAAGTAGCGGGCCCCGTCGTCCCTGCGGCGGCGGCTCACCGCGAGCCTGGGCCACTCCTCGTTCAAGGTGAGCTTCAGCCAGGGGTAGTTCTTGTCGTCCCGCAGGACCACGTTGTAGCGGGGCCGGTGTTTTTTTATCAACGAGGCCTCGAGGAGCAGGGCCTCCTTTTCGGTGGCGGTGACTATGGTCTCGAGGGAGGCGGCCCGGCCGAGCATGACCACGGTCTTGCGCGGAAGCGAGGCGGCCGGGGCCCGGTATGAGGCCACCCTGCTCTTCAGGCTCGCGGCCTTGCCAACATAGATGACCTCGCCGGATGCGTCGCGGAACAGGTAGACGCCGGGCTCGTCCGGAAGCGCGGCCACCGCGGCCCGGCTCAGACATGCGGGGGTTCTGTCCGCCTTGCCTGGCATGAAAGGATCAGGCGGCCGGGCCCCGGACCCCGAATATCTCGCGGTAGATGATGCCGCCGGCCGCGATCAGCATCGGCATGGTCCAGATCAGGCCGATACCCAGGGGAATCGCGCTCAGAAAGAGGATGATGCCAAGAACGAAATAAATAAAAAAAACCTTGAACCAGTGGCGGGTTATGCCGCGACGGGATGTCTCCATCGCCTCCCACACGCCCATGCCCTTGTCTATGATGAGCGGCAGGACCAGCAGGTAGGCCACGGTCAGGTAGATTCCGGGGATGATCAGGAAGACAAAACCGACCATGGTCACAAGCGACACCAGCAGGGTGGCCATTATCAGGGGCAGGGCCCGGCCGAAGAAGTCGAAGGCCATCTGGTAGGATACCGGCCGGTTCACCGCCCGATAGACGCCCATCATCATGATTCCGGCCAGGAAGGGATAGCTCAGCAGGGAAATGGTCAGTTGCCCGGCCACGGCAAAACCGATGGCGGCCGGACCGGTGCCGAGCAGACCGGCAACCCCGCCGGCCAGCGCGTTGAGCACGGCCATGGCCGCGAGCAATATCAGGTAGGCGCCCCAGACCGGCCCCTTGAGGCCGCGGGTGCGCCGCCACGCCTCGGATATCACGCCGCCGACGGTGAAACCGCCGGAACCTTCACCGCCGGACGGCGCGGAATCGGATTCACGGGGCGGGGGTGGCGCAGCGGCCTCCCGGCCCTTTTCCTCTCCCGAGGCCAACAGTATCTTTTCCCCGCAAACCGGGCAGGCCACTGTCACCCTTTTGCCCGGGACGATCTTCCCATCATCCACCCGGCCGACCACCCGGCCGCATTTTCCGCAAAAGACCTCCATCATCCCTCCTCGCATGGTCGGAACGCACCCTGTCCTTCAACAGCCCGTTGAAAAACTACTGCGCTTGATGATGCTGCGTCAAGATCCGGCTCAAAATGCTCATTTACTCCAGGTAAACTGCGCTTTTTCGCCGGATTTTTCCTTGCCTCATCTGCGCTCGCTACGTTTTTCAACGGGCTGTCAAGTCTACCGCAGCGAAACGGATTTGCAAAAAACGCAACTCAGCCGCGGGGACCGAAAACAGCGGTTCCCACCCGCACCAGGGTGGCCCCTTCCGCGATCGCGGCCTCGAAATCGCCGCTCATTCCCATTGAAAGCTCGAAACCGGCAGGGATAAGCCCATACGCGGCCGCTTTTTCCGCAAGACTCCGCAGGGCCGCGAAACAGGCCCGGGTTCCGGCCATGTCGCCCTGCGGCGGCATGGTCATGAGGCCGCGCACGGCAATGCCGTCAAGTTCGCCGATTCCGGCCAGAAGCGGTTCAAGCTCCTCCGGCGCGATCCCCGACTTGTTGGGATCGCGGCCCACGTTCACCTGCACCAGCACGTCCTGAACAATGCCGAGCTCAAGGGCGCGGGCGCTGATCCTGCGGGCGAGCTTGAGCCGGTCAACGGTGTGGATGAGGCTGAACATCCCGGTGGCCTCTTTCGCCTTGTTGGACTGGAGATGGCCGATGAAATGGAACTCCGCATCCGGCAGGGCCGCAACCTTGTCCCGCGCCTCCTGCAGGTAGTTTTCCCCGAAGAGGCTGTGGCCGGCGGCGATCGCCGAGGCGATCTTTTCCACCGGCTGGCGCTTGCTCACCGCCACAAGCCTTATTTCATCCGGATTCCGGCCGCACCTGGCCGCGGCGGCGGCGATTCTTTCCTTTATCCCTGCAAGGTTAGCGGCCACGCTCATCAGAGCCCTCCAGAGCGAAGACAGCCATGGCGTTGGCGGTGGTGGCCCGGGCCAGGTCGGCGAGAGGGATGTCCCGGAGCCGCGCCACCTCGGCCGCGGTAAAGAGCACGTTGGCGGGTTCGTTGCGGCGGCCGCGCAGGGGCACGGGCGAAAGGTACGGCCCGTCGGTCTCGACCAGCAGCCTAGACAGGGGCGCTTCGGCCGCGACCCGGCGCATGGCTCCGGCATTGGGAAAGGTCACCACTCCGGGAATGGAGATCATGAACCCCAGGTCCACCGCCCGCATGGCCAGATCGAGGTCGCCGGAAAAACAGTGCATCACCCCGCCGCGCTCAAAAGGGGCGAACCGTTCGAGAATACCGAAAACCTGTTCGTGGGCGTCGCGGTCGTGGATCACGACCGGCAGGCCGAGGTCGCGGGCAAGGCCGAGCTGCAGCTCGAACACCCGGGCCTGGACATCCGCCGCCACCCGGCTTTTGTTCAGGTCCATGCCTATCTCGCCGATGGCGGCCACTTCCTTCCTTCCGGCGATTTCAGCCAGCTCGTCCAGCCACCCCTCTCCACAAGCGGCGGCGTAATGGGGATGCACCCCGGCCGCGGCGGCCACCCCCCTTTCCCTGGCCGCTATCCCGGCTGCGGCGCGGGAGCTCTCAAGGTCTATGCCGATGGTCACCACCCTGCCCACCCCAAGCGCCGCGGCGCGGTCAAGGAGCTGCGTCACCTCTCCCTGATAGTCATCCATGTCGAGATGGCAGTGGGTGTCTGTCAGGCAGACGCCATCCGGCAGGGACGGGAAGACCACTTCCTTTTTCCTTTTCTTCCTTGCTGTCATGGAAACCTCCGGCTCCCCATATACCGGATCGGCGGGCAAGGGGCAAGGCCGTATCCCTTTTGACTTTCCGCGCGCGGATGTTATCGTTATATACCCTCGAAGTGATTGCACACGAACACAGAGGCACACGCAAAAAAATGGAAACGACAGACCACGTCCGTGAAGCGATAAAAAACCGCCGCAGCCGGAGAAAGTTAACGGCCGACGCGGTGAGCGACGACGAACTGGCCGAGATAATCACCGCCGGCTCCTGGGCCCCATCCGGGCTCAACAACCAGCCCTGGCGCTTTGTCACCGTTCAGGAACGCGGCGTTCTTGACGGCCTTGCCGGCCTCACCCGCTACAGCCACATCCTGAAAGGATGCGCGGCCGCGGTCGCGGTCTTTCTCGACCGCGAGGCCATGTACAACGAGGTCAAGGACTGCCAGGCGGCCGGGGCCTGCATCCAGAACATGCTGCTCGCGGCCGAGGAGATCGGCCTTGGCGCGGTCTGGCTGGGGGAGATCCTCAACCGCGCAGACGAGGTCAACCAGCTTCTCGAACTGCCGGAGCGCTACCGGCTCATGGCGGTGATCGCCCTGGGACGTCCGGCAGCGGAAGACAACCCGCAGTCCGCCAGGAAACCGATCAGCGAACTCATAATCAAAAAATTCTGAAAGGGTTGTTGTTGAACCCGTAACTCGAAACAGGCCCGAAGGCACAAGATATCCTATTCGCAACCTACCGGTACTTTTTACTTTTGACTTTTGCCTTCGGTCCCGTAACGAGGCCGCGAAGCGGACTTGTTGCGGGACCGTCAAGGTTCACAGAAAAAGACGGAGGAAAGAAAAATGCGCAAGACATCCACCATCCTCATGCTCATCCTGCCCATCCTGATGATCTCATCCGGCTGCACCACCCTGTCGCCGGAAGACAGCGCCGCAGACAGCGGCCAGCCCCAGATCCAGGCGGCCGAGGAGCCCACCTACGAGCCCTATCATCCGTCCGGCTTCGACAATATCCTCATCCCCGGCGAGCTGACCTGGAACCGGAAGGACAGCACGGTCATAAACACCGATTCCTTTGCCGGCGGCATCCTCAACTTCACCGGCCGGGTCGAGGTCAACTCGCTGACCGAGTTTTTCATCAATACCATGAAGAAAAACGGCTGGACCCTCAAGGGATCGCTCAGAAGCGAAGACGTGCTGCTCGCCTTCACCCGCGCGGGCGGAACCTGTCTGATAAAGATCAGGGCCGGCGGCATTGCCAAGGCGACCAGCGTGGACGCCTACGTCAGCTCCTCCAGGTGACCCCGCCGCTCCCGGGCATGCTCCTGAATCCGTGAGTGTTTGGTTAGGGGATTAGGGGCTTAGGGGTTCAGGGGTTTAGGAAAAAAATGCTTTCCGGCAAGAAGGTCATATTCGGGATGAGCGGCGGAATCGCGGCCTGCAAGGCGGCGGGCTGGATACGCGATCTGGCCCGTGACGGGGCCGAGGTCCACGTGGTCATGACCAGGAACGCGGCCGAATTCGTCACCCCGCTGACCTGCGCGGCCCTGTCCGGCAACGAGGTTGTGAGCGATTTCTTCGACCAGGGATCGGCCCACCTGATACCGCATGTCAACCTCGCCTGCGAGGCCGACCTGATCCTGATCGCGCCCGCCACCGCCAACACCATCGCCCGCCTGGCCCACGGCCTTGCCGACGACATGCTCGCCGCCATCGTGCTCGCTGCCAGGTGTCCGGTGATCGTGTGCCCGGCCATGAACAGCGCCATGTACGAAAACCCCGCCACCAGGGAAAACGTCGCCACCCTCAGGCGCAGGGGCATGACCGTGGCCGATCCCGGCGAAGGAGCCCTGGCCTGCCGCGCCACCGGTCCGGGCAGGCTGCCGGAGTATGCGGAGGTTCGGGAATACGTGCTCGCGGCCCTGGCCGAACAGGATCTTTCCGGACTGAAAGTGACGGTGACCGCCGGTCCCACCCTGGAGCCCCTCGACCAGGTGCGCTATCTCGGCAACCGTTCCAGCGGCCGGATGGGTTATGCCCTGGCCGCCACCGCCAGGCGGCGCGGGGCGGAAGTCACCCTGGTCAGCGGCCCCACCCGCCTTGAGCCGCCGGCCGGAGTGGAGTTAGCGCCGGTGACCACGGCGCTCGAGATGCACCGCGAGGTCATGACCAGATTCGAGTCCAGCGACGTGCTGGTCAAGGCTGCGGCAGTGTCGGATTTCCGTCCCGAGACCGTGGCCAGCGGCAAGATCAAGAAGGCGGAATGCGGCCTGGAGATCAGGCTCACGGCAAACCCGGACATCCTCGCGGAGCTCGGCGAAAAAAAGGGCAACAGCGCAAGGCCGCTCCTGGTGGGATTCGCGGCCGAGGCGGGCGAAAACCTGGAAGAGGGCAAGAGAAAACTTTCCCGCAAGAACTGCGACCTGATGGTGGTGAACGACATCACCGCAAGCGACGCGGGCTTCGCTTCCGAGAACAACCGGGTGGTGATCCTCGACAGAAACGGCGGCGAGGAACGGTTGCCCCTCATGGGCAAGGAAGAGGTGGCGAACCGCATCTGGGACCGGGTGGCCCGGCTCCGCGGCGGCTGATCCATGTGGAACTCAAAGGACATATACTACATATCCGATTCCACCGGGATCATGATAACCAACCTGGGCCAGGCCCTCATCTGCCAGTTCCCGGAAATAAATTTCCACGAGGAATGCTTCCCCTATATCAGGACAGTGGAGGAAGCCCGGAAGACCCTTGACTATATTCTGGAGAAATCCAGAGGCAGGCGGCCGATAATCTTCAGCACCATAATGGACAACGAGGTCAGGGACGTGTTCCGGGCCTCTGAAGTGGAGTTCTTCGACGCCTTTGACTATTTTCTCGAACCGCTGGAGGAATGCCTCGAGGCAAAGGCGCTCAGGGTGCCGGGGTTCTCGCGCCACTTCGACGACGTTCACATGGCAAGACGGGTAGAGGCCATCCACTACACCCTGGACCATGACGACGGCACCCGGCCGGAGGAATTCGACGAGGCCGAGGTCATACTCCTGGGGGTGTCGCGGGCGGGAAAGACGCCGGTGAGCGTCTACCTCGCCACCCACATGGGCATCAAGGTGGCCAATTTCCCCCTCACCACCGAATACCTGAACAGCTCAAGGCTTCCCGAAGGGGTGCGGCGCAACATCGAAAAGGCCGTGGGCCTGACCACCACCCCGGAAATCCTCAAAAACATGCGGGAGAAACGCTATCCGGGAAGCGACTACGCCTCGCTCACCACCTGCCGCACCGAACTGTCGCTTGCCGAGGTCATCTTCCGGCAGCATAACATCCCTGTCGTCTCCACCGCGGGCAAATCCATCGAGGAAATGGCCACCCAGGTGACCCAGGAGATGGGGCTGGCCAGAAAGGTAAGCTGAAGTCCCTGCCCGCGGTGGAGACGACAGGGATGTTATGCTGCCGGA
>JALWTY010000043.1 GCA_026993265.1 Desulfobacterales bacterium | reverse complement strand
TGTTTGAAAAACTGCGTAATTTCGAGAGGAAAGCCGAAGCTACGCTTTGGCTTTCCGTTGAGTAACAACGGCAGGAAGCCGTTGTTACGATTTCATCAGATAAGGAGAGGCAGGATGAATGTAAACAGGATCGGCAATGGCGTGAACGGGGTTCCCGGCAGCGGCGTTACGCGGCCCGGGGATAACAGCGGTTTCCGCGCGCTTCTGGAATCGCGGATGCGGTCGGTCTCCGAACCCGATCCGGCTGCGGCCCTCGCCGGAGCCTCGGCTGTCTCTGCTGCTGCGGTCGATCCGTCCCTGCGCCTTGCGGCCCTGGATTTGAGCGAGAGGGCCATCGGCGAGCTTGAGAACTATCAGAAGGCGCTGGGGAACCTGGATATAAAGAGCAAAGATCTCGAGCCCTTCATAACCGCCCTTGAGGAGCGGGTGCTCGGCCTGCTCGAGCTTCGCGAGCAGATTCCTGCCGGCGACAGCCTTGCCGCTGTTCTTGACCGTGTTTCCACTGCCTGCTATCTCGAGACCGTGAAATACCGCCGCGGCGATTTTTCCGTCTGACCTTCCAGCCTTCTCTCCCTTACAGACAAAAATCTCCATGCGCTTGCAAAAATTTCTGGCGCACGCCGGGTTCTGTTCCCGCCGCAAGGCCGGGGAACATATCGCCGCAGGCCGGGTCAGGGTCAACGGCGCGGTGGTGACCGAGCCGTGGCACCCGGTTGGCGCCGGCGACCAGGTAACGGTGGACGGCCGTCCGGTTCGTCTTGAAGACAAGGTATATATCCTGCTGAACAAACCGGCCGGATACGTAACCACGGTGCGCGATCCCCAGGGACGGCCCACGGTCATGGATCTGCTCGCCGGTATTCCGGAAAGGGTGTACCCGGTGGGGCGCCTCGATCACGACAGCGAAGGCGCCCTCATCCTCACCAATGACGGCGATTTCGCCGACCGCATCCTTCACCCCAGAAACGAGATCCCCCGCACCTACCGGGTCTGGGCAAGGGGAGCGCCTGCCAGGGAAGAGGTCCGCAGGCTGCGTGAGGGGATCGAGATCGACGGCCGCATGACCTGGCCGGCCAGGGTGAGAACGGTCGGCAGGTGGCGGTCAGGCCGCGTATTCGAGGTGATAATCCACGAAGGCAGAAAGCGCCAGGTCCGCAAAATGTTCGCCGCCATCGGCCATCCGGTGGAAAGACTGATGCGGGTCGCCTACGGCGGGCTGCGCCTCGGTCGGCTCGCGCCGGGCCGTTTCCGCCGCCTATCACCCCGGGATCTGGAACAGATCTTTTCCCGGCCCGCTCTCGAACGCTCACGGATTCAGGTTTGAGTCTTTTTTGACAATTCCGGTTTTGAATATTTTTTGGGTGCTTTTCAAAAAAATATCTTTACAATCAGATGGTTAGCGTATAGAAAATATGTGAGTGTCTTTTGGGGCGCTTTGTTCCTGCAATACTTCTGGACAAACCATTATCCGGTTTATCAGATGAAGCAACCTTGACTGGAGAAGAGAGGATGAACAAATCCCAGCTCATCGAGGCCCTGGCCCGGGAGATGAATATCCCAGTGCGGGAGGCGACCCCGATCACCAACACCATCCTGAACTCCATGATCAAGGCCCTGGCCGCGGGCGACAACATCGAGATCCGAGGGTTCGGCTCCTTTGTCATCAAGGAATATGATTCCTATTACGGCCGCAACCCCAAGACCGGCGAGAGGATAAAGGTTCCGCCCAAGAAGCTGCCATTCTTCAAGGTCGGCAAGGAGCTGCGTGAACGGGTCAATCGCGGAGCAAGGTCGTAGTCACTCCACTATTCCGCCTACCATGTCGTAGGTGTGGGTTTCCTCCACCCTGATCCTGACGATGTCTCCGGCATTGCACTCGCCGGAATTGATGTAGACCACGCCGTCCACCTCCGGCCCCTGCCAGCAGGTCCGCCCCTCGAGGAGCAGATCGCTTTCCCGGCTCAGTCCCTCCACCATAACCTCCACCTCCTTTCCCCTGTATTTCCGCAGCTTTTCCGCCGCGATCTCCGCCTGGAGAGTGAGCAGGCGTTTACGCCTGTCTTCTGCGGTCTCTTTATCCACCTTGTCGCGAAAGTTTGCGGCCGGGCTGCCTTCCTCGTCGCAGTAGGCGAACACGCCCACCTGATCGAGGCGCCACTTGCGCAGGAAAGCGGTCATGGCGGCGAAGTCCTCGTCGCTCTCGCCGGGGAATCCGGTCATCAGGGTGGTGCGGATGGCCGCCTCCGGTATGGTTTCACGGATGAAGGCGAGCAGGTTTTCGATGTCCGCCAGTCCGTATTTGCGGTTCATCCGCCTGAGGATGCGGTCGCTCGTGTGCTGGAGCGGGATATCGAAGTAGGGTAAAAGCTGCTCCTCCTCTGCGATGAGCCGGATGAGAGAATCGCTCAACCGGCCGGGATAGAGATAGAACAGGCGGATCCAGGGGATGGCGGTTGCGGCGCACAGTTCGCGCAGCAGGGTTTCCAGGCCGTTTTCCTCGCCGCGGTCGCGGCCGAACGCGGTGAGATCCTGGCCCACGAGCGAAAGCTCCACCACCCCGCTTTCTCCGAGTTTTACCGCCTCGGCGACGATGTCTCCCACCTCCCGGCTGCGCAGCGGGCCTTTCAGGGATGGAATCAGGCAGTAGGTACAGCGGTTGTCGCACCCCTCGGTTATCTTGAGATAGGCCCGGTGCGGCGGGGTGGAGAGCACCCGGCTGTCCGCGGCCGAAGGCAGGCAGCCGCGGGGCTTTTTTTCCTGCGGCGGGGTTTCTTCTCCGGCAAGGAGTTTTGCTGTCCTGCGGATATCGGCCGAGGGGACGAACAGATCCACCTCGGGCAGCTCCCCTGCCAGCTCATTGCCGTAGCGTTCGACCAGGCAGCCGGCCACCACCAGCCTGGCTGCAGGATTCCTTTCCTTTATCCTGGCCGCGGCGAGGATGGTGTCGATACTCTCTTCCACCGCCGGGGTGATGAAGGCGCAGGTGTTGATCAGGAGCACATCGGCGGCCTCGGGCGTCTCGCAGACCGAAAAACCGGCGTCAATAAAGGCGGCGGCGATGATCTCGGAATCCACCCGGTTCTTCGGGCATCCCAGGCTGGTGATATGGATCTTTCTGCGTTTCACTGCTCAAACCCTCTGGGGCTTGCTTCGATTATTCCCATGGCGAGCTCCCGGCTGCGTTGCCGGAAGTTTTTTTCTGGAATCAGGCTTTCATGGCGGCCGCCTGCAAGGCTGTCCGATACCATGAAGACCGCGGCCAGCTCGATGCCGCGGAAGGCCGCAACCGCGGCCAAGGCGCAGAACTCCATCTCCACCGCAATGGCGCCGCGGCGGCGGTATTCTTCCACCAGGGCCGCGGTTTCCCGGTAAGGGGCGTCATTGGTCCATACCGCGCCCCGGTGTACGGCCGCCTCCGGCAGCATGATCCGGCACAGTTTCTCAAGCTTTGAGGAGAGCGCAGGAGCCGGCTGCGGGATGTCTCCTGGAGCAAGATAATGCCCTGAGGTGCCGTCGCCGCTCAGCCCCTTGTCCGGGATGACGATGTCGCCGCAGTTCACTCCGTGGTCGACCGCCCCGGCCCAGCCATACACTATCACCCTTTTGGCGCCAAGGACGATCAGGTGTTCCAGGGTCATGGCGGCCATGGGCGCGCCTACGGCCGGGCCGGCCACGAACCGGGTCCTGGCTTCGTTAACGATGAGCCTGGCGTTGAACAGGCCGCGTCGTGCGTATCCCCTGGCCGCAAGCGTCTTTACGGCCATATCCGCCTCGCCGGGATTGATCAGCAGGATGCCGTCTGCGGGAATCTTCCTGCCGGCGGGTGCGGGATTTACCAGGCTTTCTTCCATGCTTTTGCGGAAACAAGAAGGGCCACGGCAGCATCGCGCTGCCGTGGCCCTTTCGTGTGTCGTTCCGAGCCTGAATCTCAGCCAAGCAGGGGATTGGCGAAGAGCAGGATCAGGGAGATGACCAGACCGTAGATGGTCAGGGACTCGATCAGGGCCAGACCGAGGATCATGGTGACGGTGATCTTGCCGCTGGCCTCGGGGTTGCGGGCGATGCCAAGGCAGGCGCCGTTGATGCCGCCGCCCATGCCCACGCCGGAACCGCAGGCGGCAAGGCCGACGGAAAGACCGGCGGCGATGCAGATCAGGGCCAAGTCAAGGCCGGTGACCGACACCGCAGAACCACCCTCGCTCGCCATGGCAACGCCGGCGGCAAGGACCATCAGGACGGAAAGTACCGCAATGCTGAGTTTCTTCATCTTCTACTCCTCTTTGTTTTGGGTTACTGGTTTGGCCTTCTTTTTTAAGGTGAACAGTTCACCGTTTTATGCGTTTACTCAGTGGGCCTCTTCCATGGCGCCGGCAAAGTAGACCACGCTCAGGAGCACGAACACCAGGGTCTGGACCATGGAGACGAACACGCCCAGGCAGAGGATGGGCAGCGGCGCGAAGTAGGCGCCGGCCAGCATGAAGAGGATGGCGAGCAGGGTCTCCTTGGCCATGATGTTGCCGAAAAGACGGATGGAGAGGGAGAGGATGCGCGCCAGGTGGCTGATTATCTCGATGGGCGCCATCAGCGGGATCATCCACCAGATGGGGCCGATGAAGTGCTTGTAGTACTTGAGCCCGTGGTACTTGAAACCCAGGATGTGGGTGGTGAAGAAGACGATCAGGGTGCATCCCAGGGTTATGTTGAGGTTGGAGGTCGGCGACATGAAGCCGGGCATGAGGCCGATCATGTTTGAAACCAGGATGTAGAGGGCGAAGGTGGCGAGCATCGGGAACATCATCCTGGCCCCTTCCTCACCCATGTTCTCGGCCATGAAGTTCTCCATGCCCTCGATGATGACCTCCCAGAAGTTCTGCCACTTGCCCGGAACCAGCTCCAGCTCCTTGATGGTCAGCTTGGGAACCATGATGAGGAAGGCCATGACCAGCCAGGTGTAGGTCATGTGGGGGGAGACCAGCTTGGAGAGCAGGGTTTCGCCCACAAGACCGTGGGGCACCGGCAGGTGCAGGGCCTGGAGAATGACCGAGATGAACAGAATCGGATGTTCCATTTTCTTTATGATGCCTCCCGCGATTTTTTGCCGCCTCTGGCCAGAAGGGACATGGTGCATGCGAAGATGGCGATGAACACCGCGCCGAGTCCGGCCAGGAGGTAGAACTTGTTTATCTCTCCGCTTCGTATGAGCCAGATCAGTATCACCCCGATCAGAGCGATCTTGAGGTAATACTTGATCATGAACCTGTTCTTTGCGCCGCTGTCGGGCCGACGTACAACCTTGAGCAGCCCCCGTTTCAGCAGCAGGAAACTCAGGTTGCTTATCAAGGCCCCGGCCAGCAGCGAAAGCGCGGCCCTGGTGCTGTCCAGAAAGGCCAGCGTGGTCGCGGCCACGGTAAGGCCCCAGGCGGTCATTTCGACCAGGGCGAGGTCGAGATCACCCTTTGTTTCCGCCTTCACGCGTTAACCTCTACGGCCGCGGTCACAGATCCCGCCGCCGGGTCATCCGGTAGAGGTTCTTGAAGGCCGCGGCAATCCCGAAGCCAAGAAACAGCAGGGTCAACCAAGGCTTGGTCCGGCCCGAGAACACGCTGTTGTCGAGCCAGTACCCGATTCCGACTCCGATGAATATCGAGAAGGAAACCGTCATCCCGATGGTGCCGAAATCGGAGAGCAGCTTCATCATTTCTTTCCGAAAACCCGACATCGGCACCTCAGTTTCAGGATTGTAAGTCTAATTAGCAACCGGCCCCGGCAAAGTCAACGCTTTTTTAAGGTTTTGCTGAACCACGTTTCAGCCGCAGCTCCTGGCCGCTGCGCTGTTGCGGCCATATGGCCCGCCCTTTTTCTATGCGGCGCTCAGCTTTCTGAATACGTCTTCAATCTTCTCAAGGGCCTGGGCCAGGTCTTCCCGGCTGTGGGCCGAGGAGAAGAACATGCCCTCGAACTGGGCCGGCGCGAGATACAGTCCCTGAGCCAGCATCTCGCGGTAGTAGCGGCCGTAGAGGTCGGTGTCGGAGGTCATGGCGCTTTCGAAATCGTATACCGGCCCGCTGGTGAAGAACAGGGTCAGGACCGATCCGGCGAGGTTGATGCAGGTGCGGCCCGGCAGGTGGCGTTCGGCGATCTCCCCGAGCTCCTTGGCGAACCAGGCGGTCTTCTCATCCAGCTCTTCGTAGAAGCCCGGCCGGGCCAGGGCGGTGAGGGTGGCCTTGCCCGCGGCCATGGCCAGGGGATTGCCCGACAGGGTTCCGGCCTGATATACCGGGCCTTCCGGCGCGATATGGGCCATGATATCCTTCCTGCCGCCATATGCGCCCACCGGCAGGCCGCCGCCGATGATCTTGCCCAGGCAGGTAAGGTCCGGGGTGACGCCGAACCTGGCCTGAGCCCCGCCGAGACTGGCCCGGAATCCGGTGATGACCTCGTCGAAGATGAGGACGATGCCCAGTTCCTCGGTAAGGCTGCGGAGTTTTTCAAGGAATCCCGGTTTGGGCATGACCACGCCCATGTTGCCGGCGATCGGCTCGATGATGACGCAGGCGATGTCCAGATCCGGGTTCCTGAGGGTTTCCTCGAGTTTTTCCTCGTTGTTGTAGGGGATGGATACGGT
Source organism: Desulfobacterales bacterium (assembly GCA_026993265.1). Lineage (GTDB taxonomy): Bacteria > Desulfobacterota > Desulfobulbia > Desulfobulbales > JAJRZW01 > JAJRZW01. The sequence goes on along the minus strand of JALWTY010000043.1, from coordinate 21,345 downwards.
GTTTTTGACGATGTCTTCCGGCACTCCCGGACTGCCGGGGATGCCGAGGGTGACCACGCCGCTTCCCGCCTTGACCAGGAAGGAGTCCGCATGGCCGTGATAGCCGCCGTCGAACTTGACCACCACCTTGCGGCCGGTGTATCCGCGGGCAAGGCGGATGGCGCTCATGGTCGCCTCGGTGCCGGAGCTGACGAAACGCACCTTTTCCACCGACGGCACCGCGTCCACCACCAGGCGGGCGAGGTCGATCTCGAGCGGGGTCGGGGCCCCGAAACTGGTGCCGTTTTCCATGGCCGCACGCACCGCCTCGATCACCTCGGGCGGGTTGTGGCCCAGGATCATCGGCCCCCAGGAACCGATGAAGTCGAGGTATTCGTTGCCGTCCACGTCCCAGAGCCTTGCGCCGCTGGCCTTTTCTATGAATACCGGGTCGCAGCCCACCGACTTGCAGGCCCGCACCGGGCTGTTGACTCCGCCGGGGATGATTTCACATGCCGCGCTGAACAGCCTTGCCGAGTTGTCCGTGTTCATTTTTTCTCCATGTTTTCCGGGGCCCGCATGGGCCCGTCTGCTCTATGTTCACCGCCCAAAATCCCACTTTACGAGTCTGTCACAGGAGAGGGAACGCCTCTCTTGATGATGCAGCTTGGCCGGATGAGGAAATATAGCACCTGAACCGGCAAAAGCAACTGCGGTGGGGTTCATTCCGGCCCGGACGCCGCAGTTGCTGGCCTCGCAATGAATTGCGGGCCAAAACGGGAATTGTGTTTCCAACCTGTTGATGGACTCGTAACAACGAGTCCATCATCCGCCGCAGGACGCGGCGGCGAAATTGCGCTGTTTGAAAAACTGCGTAATTTCGAGAGGAAAGCCGAAGCTACGCTTTGGCTTTCCGTTGAGTAACAACGGCAGGAAGCCGTTGTTACGATTTCATCACCTGTTGAAGTTATGTGGACTCGCTCCTGCTTGAGGCCGTTTTTTCGGGTTCGTCACGGTTGAAGGTAAGCATGCGGGCCAGGCAGGAGAGGTCGTCAATGGCATGGAACCTTCCCGAAACCCTGTGTCTCCCCCGGCTGCTCGGCCGGCGTATCTCCACTGCCATCCCGATCCCGGCCTCTGCCGCGGCCGCAAGGGCGCGGGGGCTGTCGTCCGCGAGCACGCATTCCTCCGGCCGCGCCCCGGTTATCTGGAAAAAACGGCGCCAGAAGCGGATGTCACGCTTGGGCCAGCCGGTCTCGGCCGCGCAAATCATCCGGTCGAAGTAGCGGTCCAGGCCGGTTTGGGTCTGTTTTATCTCCAGGGTGCGGGGATGGGCGTCGGTGGCCAGCAGCAGTCTTTTCCCTGTTTCACGGCAGTGGTTCAGGAAGGCTTCGGCATGGGGGAGGTATGCGATCATGTGGGCCTGGTTCATCTTCAGGGCCGCAACGTCCAGGCCGAGCCGCTGCGACCAGTAATCGAGATCGGTCCAGTCCAGGCTGCCTTCCCGCTCCCGGTACATGGCGAGCAGTTCTTCCCTGGCCTCGTGCAGCGGAATACCGTTTATGCGGCCGTACTCTCCGGGAAGATAAACCTCCCAGAAGTGATCGTCGAAATGGCGGTCGAGGATGGTGCCGTCCATGTCCAGGATGACAGTGGGGCGGCCGGGCAGTGAGGGAAGTGGCGGCCGCCGGATGGCGATGTCTGCGGCGCAGGGGCTTGGGGTATCCATGTTTCAGAGGCGCAGGGAGCCGCGCAGGGCTGCTACACTGTCCAGGCCGTGGCGTTCCAGGTAGGCGCTTATTCCGGCCGCGATCTCTTCCGCCGCCCTGGGGTTGACAAAACTGGCCGTGCCCACCTGGACGGCGGCGGCGCCGGCGATGATGAACTCTAGCGCATCATCGGCGGTCATTATCCCGCCGATGCCGATGACCGGGATCCTGACCGCCGCCGCCGCCTGCCAGACCATGCGCAGGGCCACCGGCTTTATCGCCGGCCCGGAAAGACCACCTATGACGTTGGCGAGCCGCGGCCGCCTTTTTTCCGCGTCTATGGCCATGGCGGTTATGGTGTTTATCAGGGAGATGGCGTCCGCGCCTGCCTCTTCCGCGGCCCTGGCGGTCACGGTGATGTCGGTGACATTGGGGGACAGCTTGATTATTATTGGTAACTTACTGTTTTTCTTGCATGTTTTTGTGACAGCCGCCACTGCTTCCGGATCGGTGCCAAAGGCTATCCCCCCCTGCTTGACATTGGGGCAGGAGATGTTGACCTCGATGGCGTCCACCCCCTCGACGCCGGAGAGGATGGCGCACAGTTCCCCATACTCCTCAACCCGGTCGCCAAGGATATTGGCGATCACCCTGGTGCCGCAGTTTTTGAGAAACGGCAGCTTGGCATCGATAAAGGCCTGGACCCCGACGTTCTCGAGGCCGATGGCATTGAGCAGTCCGGAGGCGGTCTCCACCACCCTTGGCGGGGGGTTGCCCGGCCTGGGAGCGAGGGATATGCCTTTGGTGACAATCGCGCCCAGACGGTGGAGGTTGGTGAGCTCGGCGAACTCCTCTCCATAGCCGAAGGTGCCTGAGGCGGTCATCACCGGATTGCGCAGGGTCATCCCGGCAATGGCTGTCTTCAGGTCAGGAGCGTTTTCCATTCTATCTCTCCGGCCATAAAGACCGGCCCATCCTTGCAAACGTGCAGATATTTTTTTCCATTACCGCGGCCTGCGACCGTGCAGCCCAGGCAGGCCGAGACCCCGCAGGCCATCATGGTTTCGAGCGATACCTGGCACCATATCCCGGCCTGTTCGCATATGCCGGCCACCGCGGCCATCATCGGCGCAGGGCCACAGCAGAGGATGCCGGTCCTTTGCGGGCTGACATCCGCAAGCCTCTGCTTGAGAAGGTCGGTGACCAGTCCGTGATGGCCGAGGCTGCCGTCGTCAGTGGCCAGTTCGCAGTCTATCCCCAGGGGAGCGAATCCCGCGGTCAGCGGCTCCAGCTCCTCTCCGGTAGCAGCTCCGGCCATTACGGTAATCCTGGTTCCGCCGTTGCGAACGATTTGTTTGGCTGCCATGAAGACGGGAGCGACCCCGACCCCGCCCGCGATGAGGATGAACTCTTTTCTTGCCCCCAGGTCGAAACCGTTGCCCAGCGGACCGGTAAGGCTTATCTCGTCATCAGGCCGCAGCCGGCTGAGGTTGGCGGTTCCTTGGCCCACCACCCGGAAGAGGATCTGGAGCTCGCCTTCGGAGGTGGTCTGATAGACCGAGAACGGCCGGCAGAGAAGTGGGGCGGTCGCCTCTGATGTCCTGGCCATGACGAAACTGGCGGGCCAGGCCTGTCCGGCTATCTGCGGGGAGTGGAGGTCAAGGCGGAAGAGGTTGCGTCCGAGGGAGACTATCCTTTTGACCCGGGCCCTTTCTACCGTTTTCATCTTTCCTGCGCGCCGGCAGTGATGAGAGCCATGAGGCGCTCGAGGTCGTCGGGGGAGTAGTACTCGATCTCCACCTTGCCGCGGCTGCCGGCCTGGACGATTCTCACCTTGGTTCCCAGGGCCCGGACCATGTCATTCTGCAGGGCACGGCAATATGATTCCGGCAGGGCGTTCTCCTCCTGCGGCCTGACGCTTGTGGTGCGGGTAGCCGGTTTCCCGCCGAAGCCGAGTTCGCGCTTGATCTTCTTGGCGGTTCTCTCCGCCTCCCTGACCGACATGCCTTCGCCGACAATGCGGTCGTGGAGCTGGCGCATGGCCTCCGGCGCCTGGGCCAGGCTCAGCAGCACCCGTGCGTGCCCAAGGCTTATCTTTCCGGCCGACAGGGCCTCCTTGGCATAGTCGGGGAGCTGGAGTATGCGGAGGATATTGGTGACGGTGGAGCGGTCCTTGCCCACCTTTCTGGCCACTTCATCCTGGGTGAGGTTGAAGTCGTCGATAAGCTGGCGGTAGGCCATGGCCTCTTCGAGCGGATTGAGGTCCTGGCGCTGGATGTTCTCGATGATGGCGAGCTCGAGCCGGGCCTGCTCTCCCGCCTCCCGGACCACTATGGGGACTTCCTCCAGCCCGGCCAGCCTTGCCGCCCGCCAGCGCCGCTCGCCAGCGATTATCTCATAGCCGGAGCCGTCCTCCTTTTCCCTGACCACCAGGGGCTGTATGACGCCGTTCTCCCTGATGGAGTCGGCCAGCTCCTTGAGCGGGACAGTGTCTATTTCCTTTCTGGGCTGAAATGGATTGGGGCTTATCTTGTCCACAGGGCACAGCTCCAGTCCGCCGCCCTTGTCCTGGTCAGCGCCTGAATCGGGCAGCAGGGCATCGAGCCCCTTGCCCAGCCCGGATGCTCGGCTCATGGCTTCTTTCTCCGTTTTTTCTGTCTTTTCAGAAACTCGCGGCCCAGGTTCATGTAGCTGACAGCGCCGCTCGATGATGGATCGTATAGCGTTATCGGCTTGCCGTGACTGGGACTCTCACTGAGCCGGACGTTTCTCGGGATATGGGTGGAATACACCGTATCCTTGAAGTGATTCTTGACCTCCCGGGCAACCTGATAGGTGAGGCGGTTGCGGCGGTCGTACATGGTAAGCAACAACCCTTCTATGGAGAGACCGGGGTTGTAGCTGTTTTTGACCAGCCGTATGGTCCGGACGAGCTGGCTGAGTCCTTCGAGCGCGAAGTATTCACACTGGAGTGGGATTATCACCGAGTCGGCCGCGGTCAACGCATTGATGGTCAGAAGCCCCAGCGAGGGCGGACAGTCTATGAAGATGTAGTCGAAATCGGCGGCGACCGGTGCGAGGGCCTTCTTGAGAAACCCCTCCCGCTCCCTTTCATGCATGAGCTCGACTTCGGTGCCGATCAGGTCGATGTGGGTAGGCAGCAGCCACAGGGTCTCAAATTCCTCTACCGGGACTATCGCCTCGCCGGCGGCGCATTCGCCGATGATACAGTGATACAGGTGCTTGTCCGGCGGCGAGACCCCGAGCCCGCTGCTGGCGTTGCCCTGGGGGTCCGCGTCCACCACCAGGATTTTCTCTCCCAGGGAGGCGAGCGCCGCCGCCATGTTTACGGCAGTAGTGGTTTTCCCGACCCCGCCTTTCTGGTTGGCGAGGGCGATTGTTTTGCCGCAGCCGTTGTCCATAGCCTCCTCCCTCTGTCGTCTCCAGGAAAATTACAAGTAATGCCGGTGGCGCGCAAGGCAAAAACTCCCGCGGGCCATGCGCCGATGTTTCACGTGAAACATGTCCGCGGGTCCGGCTGCGGCCCTGGGGCTGGCTTGTGTCCCGGCCGGCGCCGTGTAGCAAGGGCGGTGTCGGGACATTAAAAAAGGGAGCCTGCTGGCGCGGGCTCCCCGGGGAATTTTTTGGTGCCGAGACCTGGAATCGAACCAGGGACACACGGATTTTCAGTCCGTTGCTCTACCGACTGAGCTATCTCGGCTTGTTTTGAGGGTTGCTAAAATAATGGCTCGTCCCGGGGGATGTCAAGCCTTTTTTGCGCACGCCCACAGGCGGTTTTTCGGGCTTTTTATTCCGGGATATCCGGTGGGGCATCATCGTCTTCGTCTATCGGGGTCATGTCGACCTCGATTTCAGGGATTTCGCTTGTGGCGTCGGATTCCGGCTGGGGGGTCGGCTCGTCGGAGAGCATATCGAGTTCGATGGTGGCATCGTCGTCCTGCACGCCTTCTTCCTCTATAAGGGACGAGAGGTCGACTATGGGTTCGTCCTCTTTCTGGCCTCCTGCCGGTGACTCGTCAAAATCCAGTTCGTCAACCTCAAGATCCGGGAGCCCGCCTCCATCTTCCCCTTCGTCTTCAATGTCTTCGACGATGTCGGGCAGGGGGATCTCGTCGCCGTTTTCCGGGGGGGGCAGTTCGATGTTCTCGATGCTGTCTTCATCGGCCGCCGGCTCTTCCTCTACCTCGTCAAGGGCGGAAAGGTCAAGGGCCTCGGCGGTGCTGTCGAGATCCACCTCCTTGAGGATAGCGGCGTCATCCTCGCCAGCATCGCCGTCGCTGTCGCCGGCGGATTCGTCTGCCTCAATATCGAGGTCTGCGCCGGCGCCGGCCTCCGCCTCCTCAGCGCCTTCCACCAGGTCGCTCAGGTCTATTTCGTCGAGGTTCAGGTCAGGCGGAGCCACGGCCTCGTCTTCATCTGACAGAGCCTCTTCAATGCTGCCCTCTGCCGCCTCAAGCTCGTCGTCTATGTCGTCAAGGCCTTCAAGTTCCATGGCGGCGGTGTCGTCCAGGGAGAGGTCTTCCGCCTCTCCCTCCTCCTCGGCCATTTCCACGTCTATCTGGTCGAGATCGGGAAGGATAATGGTTTCGTCCAGGTTGTCCTCTTCCTCCTCGTCAGGGGCGACGAGAGACTCCAGCGCCATGGTCGCGTCAGCGTCATGCGCGGCATCATCACCTTCGCTGTCGAGGTCGGCGAGCTGCTCGGTCAGGTCCATGGAGTCATCGGCGACCGGCTCCAGATTCTGGGAGGTGAGGTCGGCCAGATCTACGGCCATGGTCGCCTCGTCCGGCAGGGATTCGGTTGCCTCGTCCTTGCCCTGGGAGGCAAGGGCGGATATCTCCATGGTCGCGTCGAGCTGGGAAAGGTCTATGGGCATGATCTCGCCCAGTTCAAGGGCCACGTCGCCGGTGTTGTCGAGATCATCGCCTGGCGGCTCGCTCGGCATGGATTCGGGAGAAAATGCTATTCCCTGGGTGGTGTTGGCGGTATCGTCGAAGTCGAGTTCGACGTCGCTCTCGAGAGGCGGCAGTGTCTGGGTGGAGGAAAAGGTGTCGTCGAAGTCGAGGTTGGTGTTCTTGATGGCGCTGCCGAGAAAGAAGTCGGATTCGGTTTCTCTGCCGGTTCCCTTCAGTTCCTCTGCGATGGCCGAAAGATCGGTGGAGCACTTGGTGCAGGTGGACAGATCATCGAAAGATATATAACCGCACTTGGGGCATTTCATCCTTTTTCACCGCCTCGAGGTCAGCAGCCGTGGAAATATCCCTGATATTTCCGGATCCAGAACCTCAACCAAGCTTACGAAACTTTCGCCTTTCATGCAAATAATTGTTTGGCAAAAAACAGCCGCCCTTACGCGCCAACTGTTGACGAGATATCAGAATTACTTTCCAATAGCAAATACATATAAAAAATGCAATCTTTTTAAGCTGTTAGAGGAGAAGGGGCAGCCGGGCCGTTTTGCAATCGTATGGAGGCGGCAGTAGGGTCATGGTAAAAATGACATAAAAACAACATGATAAGCGAAAGGCGCCAGCCTGCGTAACCGGGAAGTGGTAAAGGTGTTTTTTTTCATGACAGCAGAGAGTATAGTCCCGGAATCAGCAGATCTGATCCGTTGCGCTGCAATAGCTGCAATGAACGTCTAATTCTGGCAGGGAGGACGCCTTGTTGAAGAAGATTTTTTTGTCCTGTGCCGTGTTTTTTTCCGCGTTGGCGCAGGGGTGCTATTCTGCGGGCGGACTCAGGCATCTTGCCTACAGGGTCAGCCTGGTCGAGGATGGAAAGACAACGGTGGCGGAGCTGCAGTCGATCATGGGCGCGCCCGATGAGGTCAGGGCCGCGGCGGCCGGCGGCCGGGTTCTGGTATTCTCCGACCTGCGCCGTTCACGGGGGCGCAGGGTGCCCCTGCTGGGACGCTACATCGGTCATGAGGCGGTTGACACCGTAACCTGCGCGGTGCGGAGCGGCACGGTTCTCCACTGTGACTACGAGGAAAACATCAGGGAATAACCATCTTCCTGTCAGGCCGCTTTTTTCCATGAGATACCAGGTGATGCGCCAGAGGATGGTGAGGGAGCAGCTTGTTCCCAGGGGGATATGTGATCCTGCCGTCCTCGAGGTTATGGGGCAGGTGCCGCGGCATCTATTCGTGGACCAGGGACTGGCCGTCAGCGCCTACAAGGATCATCCCCTGCCCATAGGTTACGGCCAGACCATCTCCCAGCCCTACATCGTCGCCCTGATGACCCAGGAGCTGAGGTTGACCGGCAGTGAGAGCGTGCTCGAAATCGGCACCGGCTGCGGTTACCAGACTGCGATTCTCGCCGGACTGGCCCGGCGGGTCTGCACAGTGGAACGGTTGCGGCCCCTCTCGTTGCAGGCCAGGGAAGTGCTTGCCGAACTGCGGATCGACAACGTGCTTTTCCGGGTGGGAGACGGAACCCTCGGTTGGCCTGCCATGGCCCCCTTTGACGCGATAATCGTGACCGCGGCCGCTCCGGACATGCCGGAAAGCCTGGTCGAGCAGCTCGCGGACGGCGGCCGGATGGTTATTCCGGTGGGCAGCCGGGGCATGCAGTCCCTGACCGTGATCGAGAAAGAGGGCGGCAATCTGCGGCAGCGGGTGGTGGAGATGGTTCGCTTTGTCAGCCTGGTGGGGAAAGAAGGCTGGGAAGAAGAGTGATATCTACCGCACCGCGGCGAGCCCGGAGCGGATCGCCAGCTCTCCAACTTCGGCCAGAACCGCATCCAGATTCACCCTTACCGGTTTCCGCTCCCTGACCACGATCTCTCCTCCGGCAACCACGTGGCGCACGCAGCCGCCGTCGGCGCTGTAGACCATGAGTGAATGGCCGTTGTAGGCCGGTGTCAGGCGCGGAAGCCCTGCATCGACAACCGCGATGTCGGCCGCCATGCCCGGCGCAATCCTTCCCGTTACGTCATCCAGCCCAAGCACGGCCGCGCCGCCGGCGGCCCCCAGGTGGAATATCTCTTCCGCCCGGATCGCGGCCGCGTCGAGACGGTTCGCTTTCACGAGCTTTGCCAGCATGTCCATTTCCAGGAGGATGTCGAGCAGGTTGTTGCTGGCGCTGCCGTCGGTGCCCAGCCCGGTTCTGATCCCTGCCGCAAGCAGCCTGTCGGCCGGGGGAATGCCGCTTGCGAGCTTCATGTTGCTGCGCGGGCACAGCGAGACCGCGGCCCCGGAGGCCGCGATCAGCCCTATCTCCTCATCGTCCAGGTGGACGCAGTGGACCAGGACCGTGTCCGCATCGAGGATTTTCAGCTTTTCCAGGTATCTGGCCGGGGTCGTGCCGTGCTCCCTTTTTACGGTCTCGACCTCGGCTGCGGTCTCGGCCAGATGGATGAAGAAGAGACAGCCGCGGTCACGGCTGAGCTTCTTTGCCGCCTTCAGGGTATTGGGCGAACAGGTGTAGGGGGAATGGCAGAACAGGGCCGGCCGGGTCCGGCCGGGGATGTTGAAGCTGTCGATGAATTCCGTTGCCGCCTCGATGTTTTTGCCCGGATCAGGCACCCCGGGCGCGGGAAAGTCTATGATGCCCTGGGCCGCTATCACCTGCATACCGGCGTCGGCCAGGGCGCGGGCCGCTTCCTTTTCGTGGAAATAGGCGTCTGCAACCGTGGTTATCCCGGCCGTGAGCATCTCGACTCCGGCGAGCAGCGAGCAGGCGTAGACCATGTCAGGTTTCACCAGCCTGGCCTCGGCCGGGAAGATGTGTTCGTTCAGCCAGGTCATCAGCGGCAGGTCGTCGGCCAGGCCGCGGAACAGGGTCATGGGAGAATGGCAGTGGGTGTTGACCAGGCCGGGTATGGCGATGCCGCCTTCGCAGTCCAGGGTCTCTTTTGCCGTGCCCCCCAGGCTTCCGGCCGGAGCAGTGGCGGTTATGGTTTCCCCGCGGATCCCGATGTCGGAGAGCGGGCCTATGCTGCCGCCGCTTTCAACGAGTCGGCAGTTTTGCAGGACAAGCTCCGCCTTTCCGGTTTGGTCTGCCATGATTTTCTCCCGCGCATCACGGTTGACGGACCCGTAACAAGTCCGCTGCGCGGCCTAGTTACGGGTCTGAAGGCAAAAGTCAAAAGTATCGGTAGGTTACGAATCGGATATCTTGATCCTTCGTAGCTGTTCCGGGTTGTTACGAGTCCGTCACGGTTTGTGGGGCACAAAACTACCCTGAAACCGTGCCCTTCATCAAACCGGTCCGGGAAAAAACAGGGCTGAGTCCCGTTGTCCGGAATTCAGCCCTGAAAACAACTGGTGCCGGAGGTCGGAGTCGAACCGACACGGGGTCACCCCCGCCGGATTTTGAGTCCGGTGCGTCTACCAGTTTCACCACTCCGGCTTTTTTATACTGGCGCGGCCGCGTGAATCCGCTAGGCGCCGCATCCCCCGCCGTCCGAATATAGAGGCGGAGAAAGACGGTGTCAACCCGGTCTCAGGCGGGGCGGCCTATGAAGACCCTTTTCAGCTTCACGAAGTAGTCGATCCCGGAGATCATGGTCAGGGTCAGGGATATGTACAGGATAATCCGGCCGGTGTCGTGCAGGGCCGGGATAGGCAGCACTCCCTCGGGAAAGATGAGGACGCAGAGGGCCACGTACTGGATCACCGATTTCAGCTTGCCCAGGGAGCTTGCCTGAACCACGATGCCGCTCGAGGCCGCGATTCCCCGCAGACCGGTTATCGCAATCTCCCGGGCTATTATGAGAAAACTGACCTCGGCCGGCACCCGGCCCAGGGGAATGAGCATTATCAGGGCGCAGGCGACCAGGATCTTGTCCGCCAGCGGGTCCATGAGTTTGCCCAGGGCGGTCACCTGTTTACGCCGCCGGGCGATGTAGCCGTCGGCGAGATCGGTCAGCACCGCGGCGAGGAAGATGACAAATGCGGCAATCCCGTCGGAGATCCCGCCGCCTTGACGCATAAGATAGAGCAGTACCGGGATGACGGCGAACCTGCTTGCGGTGAGCAGGTTTGGCAGGGTCAGGATGTGGTCCATGTCGTCGTTGTCCGGTGGCAGGGTGGCGGAAAAGCGTAACAGAATAAAGCCCCCGTTTTCCGGGATCGGCCGGGGGCACGGAGCTTGTTGGTTTCAGCTCTTGCGTTTCTTGCGGTTGGTGTTGATTCCGGCCCAGCGTTTGTAGGGCGAGGCCTCGGCCAGGTATCTGCGGTAATGGGCCAGAACCCGGCGGACGTAGTTTCTCGTCTCCCTGAACCTGGGGATCCGTTTCAGCCTGCTCACCAGGGTGGGGCCGGCGTTGTAGGCGGCCAGGGCCAGTTCGAGATTGCCGTTGAACATCCTGAGCATCTGCTTCAGGTAGCGGGTGCCGCCGTCGATGTTGTCGGCCGGGTTGAACGGGTCGTTCACGTCGAGCTCAAGCGCGGTCGTGGGCATAAGCTGCATCAGGCCGAGCGCGCCCTTGGGGGAGACGGCCAGGTAGTTGAAGTTGCTCTCCGCCCTGATGACCGCCTTGACCAGGGCCGGATCGACCCGGTAGCGACGGCAGGCCTGCCGGATCAGGGCTTCGTATGATTCGGCCACCGGTTGCCAGTCCGGCGAGCGGCGGGGGATGACGATGTGGCCGGACGAAGTGGTGACGCTGACCTTGGGCCGCATGTTCACGTGCGGCTTGAAACGCGGATCGTTGGGGATGTTGGAAAAATGGATGCAGCCGTTTTCGTCCACAAAGGTGTAGATGGCCGCGGACGCGGGCATTGCCGCGGCTGCGGCTATGGTGACGGCGGCAAGGAATGTCAGGAGTTTCTTAGTCATGACAACCATGATTATACCATTTTCTTCATGGCCCCGTAAAAACCGCTTACGTTTTCCGGCATACGCTTATTTACAGGGCTGTCGGCCTATTTGACCGCCTTTTCCCAGTCGGCGAGGAATTTTTCCATGCCGATGTCGGTGAGCGGATGTTTGGAGAGCTGGGTTATGACCTTGAAGGGGATGGTGGCGATGTCGGCGCCGATGAGGGCCGCCTCGACCACGTGCATTGGGTTCCTGATGCTGGCCACGATCACCTCGCTGGCAAAGCCGTAGTTGTCGAGGATGGTCATGATGTCGCTTATCAGGTCCATGCCGGTCTGGCCGATGTCGTCGAGGCGGCCGACAAAGGGGCTGATGAAGGCTGCGCCCGCCTTGGCCGCCAGCAGGGCCTGGGCCGGGGAGAACACCAGGGTGACATTTGTTTTTATCCCCTCGGCCGCGAACATCCGCACCGCCTTGAGTCCCTCCACGGTCATGGGCACCTTGATGACGATGTTGTCGTGGATGGCGGCGAGCTTTTTCCCTTCCTCGACCATCGCGTCTGCTTCGAGGCTGACCACCTCGGCGCTGATGGGGCCGTCGACGATGGTGGTGATCTCGGTTATCACCTCCTCGAACTTGCGGCCGGTTTTGGCGATGAGCGACGGGTTGGTGGTGACGCCGTCGGCCATGCCCATGTCAGCGGCCTGGCGGATCTCGTCGGTGTCAGCAGTGTCGATGAAGAATTTCATTTTTTCCTTCTCCCTGTTTTCCCTTGGGATTGGTGATGGCCTCGTAGAAAGACCGCGAAGCCGCTTTTTCAGGTTTTTGAGGCCCTATTTTTTTTATTCTCCTCGTGGTAGCGGGCGAGGCACTCGCGGCTGCAGAAGTAGATGGTCTCGTCCCCGTCACGCATGGTCACCGCCTGGGTCCTGGGTATGCAGACGTGACATACCGGGTCCTCCTCGAGCACGTCCGTCACCCTGGCGGCCGGTTCCGGCCGCGCTTTTCCGGCCGGCCTCTTTTTCGGCCCGGTTAAGAGCCGGTAGAGAATATAAAGGAGAACCAGGAGAATAACAATCCTCAGCGGTCCCATCATATATCCTCCACGGCGTCGTGCCAGGACAGTTTTTCCGCCCGCTGGTCAGCGGGATCGAGTTCCCGCAGCATGCGGCGCGAGCTCCGGCCGTTTCCGGGGTGGACGTGATCCGGCGCGATCTCGCACAGGGGCAGGAGCACGAAGAGGCGGCGGGGAATCTCCGGGTGGGGCAGGGTCAGGTCCGGGGTGGCGAGGCAGGTCTCGTCGTAATAGAGCAGATCCAGGTCTATTGTCCGGTCCGGCCCCTGTCCGCGGTCCCGCCCCATTTCCTTTTCCACCGCAAGCAGCCGCCGCAACAGTTCCTCCGGCGCAAGACCGGTGGTGATCGCGCCCACTGCGTTGGTGAAGGGGACGTCGGCCAGCGGCGCAAGGCCGGGTTTGGCCACCGGGCTTGTGCGGTAGGGACTGGAGATGGCGATGGGGGTGAGGCCGGGGCCGCTCCCCAGCCGCCGCCAGGCCTCGAGGAGATTCTTCTTTCCTTCTCCCCGGTTCGATCCCAGCCCTATGAAGGCAAGCGCCATGAGTCTTTCCGCCCGTTGTCCCGCGGGCCCTAAAGGTCGTTCAAGCCGAGAACGTCGAACATGGTGTAGAGCCCGGCCGGCTGTCTTGCCACCCAGGCCGCGGCCACGGCAGCGCCCCGGGCGAAGTTGTCGCGGCTGTGGGCCCGGTGGACGAGCTCGATGCGCTCGCCGGCCCCGGCGAAGATCACCGTGTGTTCGCCGACGATGTCGCCGCCGCGGATGGTCTGGATGCCGATCTCGCTGCGGCTGCGCTCGCCGATGATGCCCTCGCGGCAGTATACTCCCACCTTCTCGAGCCTGCGGTTGACGCCTTCGGCCACCATCTCCCCGAGTTTCAGGGCCGTGCCGCTGGGAGCGTCCTTCTTCATCCGGTGGTGGGCCTCGACGATCTCGATGTCGTAGGCGTCGCCCAGGATCTCGGCCACCCTGCGGGCGGTCTTGAAGAGCACGTTCACGCCCACGGCCATGTTGGGGGACTGGACGCAGGGAAACCTCGCCGCAAGCTCCCTGAGCTCGGCCAGCTCCTCGTTGCTCAGGCCGGTGGTGCCGATGACCATGGCCCGGCCGGTATCGGCCGCCATGCGGGCGAAACCGATGGTGGCGGTGTGGAAGGTGAAGTCTATTATCACCTCGCCTGAGTCGATGACCGCGTCGAGCCCCTCGGCGATGGCGATGCCGTTTGCGCCGATGCCCGCGGTCTCGCCCAGGTCGGCGCCGATGAATTCCGAACCCGGGGCCTCGAACCCTGCCGCGAGTTCCAGCTCCGGATGTTCCGCCACCATGGCCGTTATCCTGCGGCCCATCCTCCCGGCCGCGCCTGCGATTATTACCTTTGTCATGTCGTGTTCCTTTCAGGAGACAGGATTCTAGGAGACAGATGCCGCCAGGTTCACCCGGCGGCGGCAATGGCCAAGGCCAGAGGCGATGAACCGCCTCTCCTTTTCCCTGAATTCCTGATTCCCTTTTATTTCTTAAATCAGTCCACCGAACCCGTTCATTATCCGCCGCAGTTTTTCCTGCGCGTCAGCGCCGAGCGGCGCGAGCGGCAACCGCGGGGCGGGGTTGGCGATCCGGCCCATCATCGCCAGCGCGGCCTTGGCCGGAACCGGATTGGTGTCCATGAACATGGCCTGCATCAGCGGAAAGAGCCGGTAGTGAACTTTCCTTGCTGCGGCGAAATCACCGGCCAGGGACAGTTCCATGAGTTTCGCCATCTCCGCGGGCGCGACGTTGGACACCACCGAGATCACGCCGGTGCCGCCGATGGCCACCGTGGCCATGGCGGTGAAGTCGTCGCCGCTCATGACCGCGAAATCGTCGGGACAGAGGCGGATGACCTCGCTCACCTGGTTGAGATTGCCGGTGGCCTCCTTGATTCCGACCACGTTCGGGAGCTCCGTGCAGCGGGCCACCGTTGCCGGCAGCATGTTGACGCTGGTGCGGCCGGGAACGTTGTAGAGGATCATGGGAATGTCGACCGCGTCGCTGATCGCCTTGAAGTGCTGGTAGAGCCCTTCCTGGGAAGGCTTGTTGTAGTAGGGAGTGATGAGCAGGACGCCGTCGGCCCCGGCCTCTTTCGCATGCCGGGTGAGTTCGATGCTCTCCGAGGTGGAATTTGAGCCCGCGCCCGCCAGCACCGGCACCCGGCCGTTGACCTGGTCAATGGTCAGCTCCACCACCAGGTGGTGCTCCTCGTGGCTCATGGTCGCGGATTCGCCGGTGGTGCCGCAGGGGACGATGCCGTGGGTGCCGGACTCGATCTGGAACTCTATCAGCTCACGCAGCCCCTTCTCGTCGATCCTGCCATCGTCGGTGAAGGGGGTGACGATGGCGACGAACGCGCCTCTGAACTTGCTCATTTTTCCCTCCGGTATTTTTGTAGTGATTCCGTCCCTGGTTCAGACCGTCAAAACAGATGAAATCGTAACAACGGCTTCCTGCCGTTGTTACTCAACGGAAAGCCAAAGCGTAGCTTCGGCTTTCCTCTCGAAATTACGCAGTTTTTCAAACAGCGCAATTTCGCCGCCGCGTCCTGCGGCGGATGATGGACTCGTTGTTACGAGTCCATCAAAACAGTCAGATGCACAATAGCCAATGGCGGAATTTTTTAAAGTTTTTTTGATGGTCCTCCTGAATCCGTGAGCGTTCGAGAGCGGGCCAGACGCAAGAAATTGTCCCACAAAGCCTCACGGATTGGTGGGGGCACCTGTAAAAACTCCTCAGCCGCCGTTTCCTGCCAGGGCCCCGGGCCGCAGCTCGCCTTCGTAGACGAGCAGGGCCGGTCCTTCGAGAGATACGTCGGTGACCCGGTGGCTTTTGCGCCCGTCTTTCTCCGTGGTCTCGAGACGGAAATGGATCACCAGGCGGTCGCCGCCGCTGGTGGTGACCCGCACCGGCGAACTCACCCGGCCGTGCATGGCCGCGATCAGGGCGCTGGCCACCGCGCCGGTGCCGCAGGCCATGGTCTCGTCCTCGACCCCGCGCTCATAGGTGCGCACGGTCAGCTCCCCGGCCGAGGGCAGGCTGACGAAATTGACGTTGGTGCCCCTGGGCTCGAAAATGCGGTGGTAACGGATGGCGCGGCCCCATTCCCGCACCGGCGTGTTTGCCGGATCGTCGACAAAGTGGACCGCGTGCGGCACTCCGGTGTCGATGGAGTCAACCACCCGTTCCTCGCCGGCGAATTCCAGCTTCTGCCCCAGGCGGATGTCCCGCGGCGGGGTGAGCCCCACCTTGACCTCGTCGCCGTTGACCTCGGCCTCGATCAGCCCGGCCAGGGTCTCAAAACACATCCTCCTGCCCGCGATCCCCTGCCTGTGGGCGAAATGGGCCGCGCAACGGGCGCCGTTGCCGCACATCTCGGCCCGGCTGCCGTCGGCGTTGAAGAAGTGCCAGCGGAAATCGGCCCTGTCCGAATCCTCGATCAGGATGAGACCGTCCGCGCCCACGGAGAAACGCCTGCGGCACAGCTTTTTCGCCAGTTCCGCCATCTCCGCCGGCGCAATCGCGCCGCCGCGGTTGTCGATGAGGATGAAATCGTTGCCCGTGCCGCTGTATTTGGCAAATTTTGTTTTTTGCATCGTTTCTTCCCGGATTCAGGTTGCTGGCTGGCGATCGCGCTACGGCACGGCCTCGCCGCGGATGAGGTCGGCAAATGTCTCCCGCCGCCTGATCACCTTGAAGCCGTCCTTCTCCACCATCACCTCGGCCGCCCTGGGCCGCGAGTTGTAGTTGGAGGACATGGAGAAACCGTAGGCCCCGGCGCTCATCACCGCGAGCAGATCGCCGCCTGCGCTCTCCGGCACCATCTGATCCCTGGCAAGGAAGTCGCCGGTCTCGCAGATGGGGCCGACCACGTCCGCCTTCACCCGCGGCCGGTCCTTGCCGCTGACCGGGTCTATGGCGTGAAAGGCGTCGTACAGGCTGGGACGGGCCAGGTCGTTCATGCCCGCGTCCACGATGATGAACTTCTTTTCCGGGCCGTCCTTGGTGTACAGCACCCTGGTGACGAGAATCCCGGCGTTGCCCGTCAGGACCCGGCCCGGTTCGAGGATCAGGGTGCAGTCGAGTCCCTCGAGGCCTGCGGCCACTGCGGCGGCGTATTCGGCCGGCGGCGGCGGTTCCTCGTCGCCGTAGCGGATGCCGAGGCCGCCGCCGATATCCAGGTATCTTACGGCGATGCCGTCCGCGGCCAGGGATTCGATGAAGATTCTCAGCTTGCCGAGTGCCTCGACAAAGGGTTCGATCTCGGTGAGCTGCGAGCCGATGTGGCAGCTTACGCCCGCGATCTCGATATTGGCGAGTTCCGCGGCCCGGCGGTACAGTTCCAGGGCCGGACCGGTGGAGATGCCGAACTTGTTTTTGGCAAGGCCGGTGGATATGTAGGCGTGGGTGCGCGGGTCCACGTCCGGGTTGACCCGCAGGGAGACCGGCGCCCGGCCGCCGCACTCGCCCGCCACCCGGTCGAGGGTCAGAAGTTCCTCCTCGCTTTCAACGTTGAAGGAGAGGATGCCGCTTTTGACCGCGTACTTCATCTCCGCCTCGGTCTTGCCCACGCCGGAGTAGACGATGCGCTCCGCCGGGATCCCCGCCTTGAGCGCCCGGAACAGCTCGCCGCCGCTGACGATGTCCGCTCCCCCGCCCAAGGAGCCGAACAGGTGCAGCACCGCAAGGTTGGAACAGGCCTTGACCGCGAAACAGGTCAGATGGGGGATCTCGGCGAAGGCGCCGTCGAAGACGCGGAAATGGTGGCTCAGGGTGGCGTGACTGTAGAGGTAGAACGGGGTGCCCACCTCCTCGGCTATCACCCGCACCGGCACATCCTCACAGAACAGCTCTCCGTCACGGTAGTCGAAATGATGCATTTTTTTGCCTGAAGAGTTGTCGATGGACAGGGATGGACGCGAGTGGACAGGTTGGACATGGCCCTGAAGGGCAGGCATCTCCTCCCTGCCGGCAACCCGTGTCAATCCGTGTTCATCCGTGGTTCATTCCACCCGCTCGAATTCCGCCCAGGGGCCAGGGGCCAGGTTGCCGGCCTTGTCGACCGCATCGACCCGGTAACGCCAGCGTTGCGCCCCGGCCGGGGGGGCGTGGTCGACGAAATGGCTCGCCCCGGAGCCGGTTTCGCCGATGCGGGCGCTCTTGCCGCCGGTCGTCTCGCGGATTATCCGGTATCCGGCCAGGTCGGGCGCGTTCACCGGGGTCCAGAACAGGTTTATTCCCTCTGCCGTCTCAACCGCCGTAAGCCCGGTGACCGCTGGCGGCGGGGTGAGGTCCCGCGGGGTGGCGGCCACGGTTTTTGATGCCGGCCCGCGGACGAACAGGCCGGAAGCGCCGGCCGGTTTCAGCAGCCGCAGGCGGTAGGCGGCCTCCTCGCCGTTGGCCGGTTCCCGGTCGGTGTATTCGGCCCGGCCGGGCGCGGGATGGCGCAGGATGACGGCAAAACCCGCGCCGGTCCGTTTCTCGAGTTCGAATCCGTATCCCGCCTCCGCCTCGATCCTGACCGTGACCATGTGGTCGCCGGCAGACAATTCCGGCGGGGCGGGCGCAGGCGGCGGCGCGTCCCAGGCCGCGTCGGCCCGGTTCGACGGCAGGCTGCGGTTGAAAGGGCCGTTTTCCGCTATCACCTGGTAGGAATAGATCCTGCCGTAGGCGAGATCAGGATCGCGCCATGAGGGGCTGGCCTGCGGCCCGGTCCTGACCCTGGCCGCTTCCGTGAAGCGCAGCGGACAGCCGGGGCAGAAGCCGCCGGGGCTGCTCTCCGCCCGCATGATCCTGAAATCGTTCGCCGGCGCGGGAAGTTTTTCTCCGCTGCGGCTGCGCACGGGCGCGCTCCAGCGCAGGGTAATGCCGGTTTCGTCCTGGATGGCGGAGAGATCCCTGATCCGGTCCGGGGCGGCTGCGTCAGGCGGCACCACCGGGGTCTTGAGCCCGCATCCCCAGAGGAAGGCCGAGCAGCATATCAGGGCGAGCGCCGATCCAGGCCGTGCCATTACCCGATTCCCAGCTCCTTTTCCGCCAGTTTCAGCATCTCCTCGACCCGGACGTTGCCGGTGCCGCCGAAACTGGTCCGGCTGGCCACCGAGCCCTCGATGCTCAAGCGCTCGAAGACGTCTTCCCCGATCTCTGGGGCGAATCCCTTGAGTTCCTCCAGGCCGATCTCCGCAAGGCCGATTCCGCGGTCCAGGCAGCGGGCCACCACCTGGCCCGTGATCTCGTGGGCCTTGCGGAAAGGCACCCCCCGGGTGACCAGGTAGTCGGCCAGGTCGGTCGCGGTCATGAAGCCGCCGCCGCGCACCGCCGCCTCCAGCCGCTCGCGGTTGAACTTGAGGTTGGCGAGCAGGTCGGTGGTGATCGCAAGACAGGCGGACACCGTGTCCACCGAGTCGAAGACCGGCTCCTTGTCCTCCTGGAGGTCGCGGTTGTAGGTGAGCGGCAGCCCCTTCAGGGTGGTGAGCAGGCTGACCAGGTTGCCGTAGACCCGGCCGCTTTTGCCGCGGACGATTTCGGGGATGTCCGGGTTCTTTTTCTGCGGCATGATGCTCGAACCGGTGCAGAAGGCGTCGGCGATGTCCACGAAGCCGAACTCCTCCGAGGCCCAGAGCACCAGCTCTTCCGACAGTCTCGAGAGATGGGTCTGGACGAGGGCGCAGCAGAAGAGGAACTCGGCCGCGAAATCGCGGTCGGATACGCTGTCCATGGAGTTGCGGCTCACCGCCGCGAACCCCAGTTCCCGGGCCACGCTCTCCCGGTCGATGGGCAGGCCGGTGCCGGCCATGGCCGCCGACCCCAGGGGCATGACGTTGGTGCGTTTGCGGCAGTCGGCGATGCGCTCCCGGTCGCGGCCGAATTTTTCGTAGTAGGCGAGGAGGTGGTGGCTGACCAGGACCGGCTGGGCCCGCTGCAGGTGGGTGTAGCCCGGCATGACGAGCCCGAGGTTGGCCCGGGCCAGCCTGACCAGGGCGGTCTGGAGCCCTTTCAGCAGCCGGTCGAAACGGTCGCACTCGTCGCGCAGGTAGAGGCGCAGGTCCAGGGCGACCTGGTCGTTCCTGCTCCGGGCGGTGTGGAGACGGGCCCCGGCCGCGCCGATCCGGTCGGAGAGGGCCTTCTCGATGTTCATGTGGATGTCCTCGAGCTCGCGTTTGAACTCGAAACGGCCCGCGTCGATCTCGGCCTCGATCTCGTCCAGGCCGTTCAGGATGGCGTCGCGGTCGGCCTCGCTGATGAGCCCCTGCCGGGCCAGCATCCGGGCGTGGGCCCGGCTGCCGCGGATGTCCTGGCGGTAGAGCCGCGAATCGAAGTGGACCGAGCAGGTGAACTCCTCCACCGCCCGGGCCGTGCCCTCCCGGAACCGGCCGCCCCACATCTTGCCGCTGTCAGCCTTGTCCTGTGCCATGGTCATCTCCGGGCCAGCATCGCCCTGATCTTGAGCCTGAGGCCGTTTAGGCGGATGAAACCCTCGGCGTCGGCCTGGGTGTAGACCTCGTCCTCCTCAAAGGTGGCGAAACTCTCGGCGTAGAGGGAGTTTTCCGACTTGCGGCCCACCGGCACGCAAGCGCCCTTGTAGAGCTTGAGCCGCACCGTGCCGTTCACCTTCTTCTGGCACTCGTCCATGGTCTTCTGCAAAAGCTCCCGTTCCGGCGAGAACCAGAAACCGTTGTAGATCAGCTCGGCGTAGCGGGGCATGAGGCTGTCGCGGATCCTCATCACCTCGCGGTCCAGGGTGATGGTCTCGAGGTCGCGGTGGGCGGTGCGGAGGATGGTGCCGCCCGGTGTCTCGTACACGCCGCGGGACTTCATGCCCACGAAACGGTTCTCCACCATGTCGAGGCGGCCGATGCCGTTTTCGCCGCCGAGCCGGTTGAGCTCGGCGAGCAGGGCCGCGGGGCTCATCCTCTCGCCGTTGACCGCCACCGGGTCGCCGGCCTCGAAGTCGATCTCGATGTAGGTGGGCCGGTCCGGGGCCGCCTCGGGCGCGACCGTGAGCTTGAACATCTCCTCCTCGGGCTCGTTCCACGGGTCCTCGAGGATGCCGCCCTCGAAGCTGATGTGAAGCAGGTTCTCGTCCGAGCTGTAGGGTTTTTCCCTGGTCACCGGCACCGGGATCCCGCGGCTCTCGGCATAGGCGATGAGTTTCGTCCGCGA
Organism: Desulfobacterales bacterium; assembly: GCA_026993265.1. Lineage (GTDB taxonomy): Bacteria > Desulfobacterota > Desulfobulbia > Desulfobulbales > JAJRZW01 > JAJRZW01. The sequence continues at coordinate 602 of JALWTY010000043.1, read as the reverse complement.
GTTGAGGTCCCACTCGCGCCAGGGCGCGATGATGGCAAGCCCGGGCGCGAGCGCGATATAGGCGAGCTCGAAACGCACCTGGTCGTTGCCCTTGCCGGTGGCGCCGTGGCTGACCGCGTCCGCGCCCTCCTCCTGCGCCACCCGGACCTGCTCGGCCGCGATCACCGGCCGGGCGAGCGAGGTGCCCAGAAGGTAGGAGCCCTCATAAATGGCGTTGGCCCGGAAGGCCGGGAAGACGTAGTCGCGGACGAACTCTTCCTTCAGGTCGCGGATGACCACCTTTTCCGCGCCGGTGGCCATGCCCTTTTCCCGGACCGCGTCCCAGTCCTCCGTCTGGCCCACGTCGGCGCAGTAGGCGATTACCGGGCACTCGTAGGTCTCGGCCAGCCACTTGAGGATGACCGAGGTGTCAAGCCCGCCCGAGTAGGCGAGCACGATCTTGTCTATCTTCCTGTCAACAGCCATTTTGGTTTTTTGTCTCATGTTTTGATGAAATCGTAACAACGGCTTCCTGCCGTTGTTACTCAACGGAAAGCCAAAGCGTAGCTTCGGCTTTCCTCTCGAAATTACGCAGTTTTTCAAACAGCGCAATTTCGCCGCCG
>JALWTY010000042.1 GCA_026993265.1 Desulfobacterales bacterium | reverse complement strand
TACCCCATGTAAACTGCGCTTTTTACTCGGCGCACGGCGCCTCGCCCTTCGGGCCGGCAGCATGCTGCTGCCGTTCTCTTCGCTTCGCTCCGAGTCGCCGGATTTTTCCTTGCCTCGTCTGCGCTCGCGCCCGTTTTTCAACGGGCTGTTAAGTCCCTGAATCCGTGAGCGGCCCGAGGCCGTCACGGACTCAAGGTCAATCGCCCTGGTCACGGTCCAGGCTGGCGACGTGAACCCGGTCGCGGCCGGATTCCTTGGCCAGATACAGGGCCGAGTCGGCCACCATCACCAGCTCGCTTGCCCCGGCGGCATGCTGCGGGCAGCAGGCAACCCCGATACTCGCCGTCATCCTGAACCGCTCGATTCCCTCGTACTCGAACCAGTATTCGGATATGGAGCGGTGGACCCGCTCCGCCACCATCCGCACGGTGGTGATGTCGTTGATGGGCAGGAGGACCACGAACTCGTCCCCGCCGTAACGGCACGGGATCTCGCCCATGCGCAGATTGGAGCGGATCAGCCCGGCGAGTTCGGAGAGCATCCGGTCGCCGATGACGTGCCCGTGGGTGTCGTTTATCCGCTTGAAGCGGTCAAGGTCGATCATCATCACCGCAAACCCCTCGCCGGTCATACGGTAATTCTCCTCAAGGCTTGCCAGTTTGGTCTGGAAGTGGCGTTTGGTGTAGAGACTGGTAAGCTCGTCGGTGATCGCCATGTTGTACAGCCAGGCGTTGGTGAAGGCGATCTCCACGTGGTGGGCCAGGGCCGGGATCAGACTCTTGTCGGAATGGGAGAACGCCTCGTTCTCGCGGGCGATGGCGAGCAGACCGAAGCGCATGTTCTTGTGGGCGAGGGGGATCAGAACCTTGGTGTTGTGATCGAGGTAACGGGGCTCGCTGAATCCGCCTTCAAGCCAGGAGAAAAGCTCATCCTTGGCAAGGATGCGGTGGGGCGCTATCTCCGAGGCGGCGAAATATTCAGATATGTAATGTTTCTCGCCGCGCGACTTCCAGACCAGCTCGAAACGGCCCTCGTCCTCGTCCACCGGCAAGGCGAGAACGATACTGTCAGCCCTGAGGATCTCGAGGAGAAGGTTGACCACTATCACCTTGAGCTTCTTGAAATCGATGGTCTCGCTGATCTTCTGAACCAGGGTGTAAAGCGAGGAAATCTCATTGTTCTTCGCCTTTATCTCTTCTATGTAGCGGACGATGGCCCGGCTCATGACATTGAAGGAGTCGGCCATCTCGCCGAACTCGCCTCCGCCATCCACCTCGACCCAGTAGGAAAAATCCCCTTCCTCGACGTGCTTTATCCCCTCCATCAGCGCCTTGACAGGACGGGAGACGAAACGGTTGATGATAACGGATATGAGAAAGGCCACAAGACAGAAGGAAACCACACCGGTGAGCAGGGAACGCCAGGCCACGGTGCGGATGAGGTCAAAGGTGTCGTCCAGGAAGGAGTCCACCATCAGGATGCCGCAGATGGCGTTGTCCGGCGGATGACAGCGGAAACAGGGGGGACGGTTCTCTATCTTGACCACGCTGCGGAGGAGGTAACGGCCGTCCTCCTTGAAGACCGCGGCCTCGCCGGGCCTTGGCCGGGCCCCGTTCTCATGGCACACCTGGCAGGTCGGCTCCACGTCGCGGTTGATGACCAGGCCTTCCTTGGCCCGCCTGGACGAGATGACCACCCGTCCCTTGGGGTCGAGGATGGAGATCTCGGCCAGGTTGGCCACCTTGATCATCTCGGCGATGACCGAACGCACCGCGTTGCGGTCGTTGGCGAGCATGGCGGTGCGCAGGCCGGCCTCGACCGTGAACCCGGCCTGCATGGCCCGGCGGCTGGTCATGGAGACCAGCCGGTCCTGCTGGTAGGTCCACATGCCGAAGAGCGCCCCGGCAAGGGTGAGCAAAAAGACGAGAAAAAGGCTGCCGAGTATGCGGCTGCGAAGAGAAAGTTGCCGAACGTGAAGAATCATTGCCCCCTGCACCGCCCGCCCAGACGCTCCCCCCTGGCGAAAAGGTGCGGCTTGCCGTCCTGTTCCGGATGCAGGACGGCGTTGACCGCGACACGCCGCCCGTGCATCCCGTTATCCGAAAGAAGGGGTTGTCAAAAGGAAAGCCCGGTCTCCACGAACGGGCCCTTGACCTTGACCTCCGCCTTGATGTCCTTCTCGTCGATCTCCAGATCCTCGTAGCGGTAGCCGCCGGCGATGAACAGCGGTCCGGCCACCTTCACCCTGACCCGGCCGATGAAATCGTAGTACTTGTCGCCGCTGTAGGAGATGCCGCGGGCCTCGGCCTCGATGGCAAAGGCCTTCACCGGCGTGATCTGCACCGCGGCGAAGACCATGGGGACGACGAACGATTCGGTGGTGGACTCGTAAATCCCTGTAGTCGGCTGCTCAACCCTGGCCTCCACGTCGAGGAACCTGGCGTTGATGCCGATGTCGATGTTCAGGGTGTTGAGGCTGGCGGTGCTGAGCAGCGGGATGCCATAGAACAGCGCCACGTCGTAGTGGTCGAGCTGGACCTTGGAGTAGAATGGCACGTTGGCGTTGAAGGTACGGTTACCGAACCGGAAGGAAATGTCCTTCTGCCCGTTGCCCTCGAACTCCATCGGCGTGGCCATGAGATAGATATTGGGGATGAAGGCCGGCATGTCGATCCTCGCCCGGGCCATGAGACGGTTTTCGTCGTCGTAGCGGGCGTCGGTCTCCAGATCGATGTTATCCAGAGCGGAAAGCGGCTTGTAGGAGACATACCCCTCCGGCGACTGGGCCCAGCCACCGGCGGCGATGTCGATGCCGACGGCGCCGGCAAGGGCGGGAGCCAGGACAAGGCCGGCAAGGACAAGCGCAAAGGGGAAATATACGGTTTTCATGTCATCCATCCTCCTGTTGGCGTTTCACTTCTAACAACCCGTTGAAAAGCTACTGCGCTTGACGATGCGGCGTCAAAATCCGGCCCCAAATGCTCATTTACCCTGTACTCGGCGCACGGCGCCTCGCCCTTCGGGCCGGCAGCATGCTGCTGCCGTTCTCTTCGCTTCGCTCCGAGTCGCCGGATTTTTCCTTGCCTCGTCTACGCTCGCGCTCGTTTTTCAACGGGCTGCTTAAGTCCAGCCGCCCGTGCGGCGCGGTAACAGACGAAAGCGTCTTATAGCCATATTAGCATTACGTGTCAATCAGGACATTTTTCTTTTTTTCTTTACAGCCAACAGGCGCAATTGTTGCCCGCGGCACCCGCTGATGTTAACATGGTCCCTCGATAGAGTAAGGAAACGAACCGCAGTCCATATACTCAAGGACTAATGACCCTCCGCAGACTCATACCTCCGGGCTGGGTGTTAACCCTGCTGCTGACCATTGCGCTCCTGGCCGCTTCCCTGCTGGAGCTTGCGGCGGTAAACAGCGTGGACCAGTTCATATACAACCTCTTCAGCCGGGCCGGCAAGCGCGAGTTCACCGCGCCGGTGGCCGTGGTGGAGATCACCGCCGGCGATGAGCTGGAATACGGCCCCTGGCCCTGGCCGCGCTCCATCCTGGCGGCGATGATAAAGAAACTTTCCGCAGGCGGCAGCCAGGCCATCGGCCTCGCCATCCCCATCCCGAAAAAGGAGTGGAACCCCGGCCTCGCCGAAATAAAGAGACTGCGGCGCAAGATTCAAAGCGGCAAGGGGTTCCTGCACAACCGCACCCTGGGGCGGATCGACGACCTGCTGGAAAAATCTCTTTTCAGGATAGACAACGACAGGAAACTGCTCAGGGCCCTGAAAAAAGCCAGAAACGTGGTGCTGCCGATAGCCGCGGCGGAACTGGAGAAAGACGCATCCCCGATGCCGGCCAAGCTCCCGTCATGGCTGAAAAAAAGCACCCTGCCCCGGCCCGGAGACGAGGCGCGGTCAACCGCAGCCATGCTCCGCAGGCTCAGGAACCCGCTCGTCACCATGCTCCATCCTCCGCCTGAGCCTGACAGGCTCGTCCCCGTCTACAGGGAACTGGCCCGCAGCGCCCGCCGCCACGGCCACCTGTACTTCCCGGCCGACAGCGACGGAATAACAAGAAAGATCCCCCTGCTGCTGCCATACGGGGACAGGCTCATACTCTCCATGCCGCTGCAGCTTGCCCTGGCCGTGAGCAAGGCGTCTCCGGACGACCTCAAGATATCCTCCGGCCGGAAAGGCAGCTTCGAGATCCGGTTCGGGGAACTGCGCATCGCCACCGACCAGCACTACAACCTCCTGGTCAATATCAGCCGCGACTCCGCCTCACTGCAGAAGTTCACCGCCTCGGACCTGCTCCACGACCGGATACCCAAAGGATTCCTCAAGGGCAAGGCCGTGATCCTGGGGGAGGACCACAGCCGGGCCGACCGCCTCCTTCTCGCAGACGGCACCGAGGTGTCCACCGCCTACTTCTGCGCCCTTGCCACCGAAAACATCCTCAACGAGTCGTTTCTGTCAAGGCCGGGGTGGGGCTGGATACTGGAGACCATAATCCTGCTCTACCTGGCCATGTTCATCCTGCTCGTGGTGCCCAAGGTCAGCTTCAGGGTGGGAATGGCGGCGCTGGGCACATTCATGGTCATCTGGTTCGGGCTCGCCTTCTTCCTCTTTGTCAACAACGGCATATACTTCCGCACCGCGGCCCCGTGCATACTGCTGGCCTGCGTGTTCACCGGCGTGGGCCTGCGCCGGCTGGCGGACAGACCGGCCAGCCGCGCCCAGGACAACACCGAGGTCAACAAGATGCTGGGCCTCTCCTTCCAGAGCCAGGGCCTTCTCGACATGGCCTTTGACTCGTTCATGAAATGCGATCTGCACAACACCTCGGTCAAGGAGGCTCTTTACAACCTCGGCCTCGACTTCGAGCGTAAACGGATGGCGAACAAGGCCATAAGCGTTTACGAGTACCTGCTCAAGGACGGCAATTTCAAGGACGCCGACGGCCGCATCCGCAGGCTGAAAAGAGCGGAGAGCAAGATCGGCTCCGCTGCCGGCCCGGGCGGCACCGACGGGAACCTGCTGCTCGGCGGCACCCGCGGAACCAGGCCGACCCTCGGCCGTTACGAGATAATAAAGGAGATCGGCAAGGGCGCCATCGGCACCGTCTACCTCGGCCTCGATCCCAAGATCAACCGCAAGGTGGCGATCAAGACACTGCGTTACGACGACGTGTCCCCGGACCAAATCCAGGAAGTCAAGGAGAGGTTCTTCCGCGAGGCGGAGGCGGCCGGACGCCTGTCGCACCCGAACATCGTCACCATATACGACTGCGGCGAGGACTACGACATCACCTACATGGCTATGGAATATCTCAACGGCCATGACCTGACCCGCTATTGCCGGCCGAACAACCTGATTCCGCCCAAGATGGTGATAAACATCCTCATCAGGGTCGCCTTTGCCCTGGATTACGCCCACAAGCACGAGGTGGTCCACCGCGACGTCAAGCCGGCCAACATCATGTTGACCGAGAAGGGACAGGTAAAGGTGACCGATTTCGGCATCGCCCGTCTCACCAGGGCTTCCCAGACCCAGACCGGCGTGATCCTCGGCACCCCCAACTACATGTCTCCGGAGCAGGTGCTCGGCAAAAAGGTGGACGGCCGATCCGACATTTTTTCTCTGGGAGCGGTTTTCTACGAGATGCTCACCGGCTGCAAACCTTTCAAGAGCGACAACCTCGGTACCCTGATGCACGCCATAAGCGAGGCAAAGTACAGGCCCATACCTGAGATAAAACCGGATGTTCCGCCATGCTGCGTGGCCATGGTGGAAAGGATGATGGCCCGCAACCCGGCCAAGCGTTACCGCACCGCCGGCGAGGTGGTGATCGAGGCCCAGCAGTGCCTCGATGAGCTGACATGACGGGGCATCCGTCACAATGGATATCCGGGGAAGCAATAATGACGAATAGTTACTGAAAAAGGCCAAAAGGAACAGGGGACAGACAGAAAAGTGCATTTTCTCGTCAGTGGCAAGAGCGATCCCGGCCTCTTGCGCAGCAACAACGAAGACAGCTTTCTCACCGATCTCGACCTCTCGCTCTTCATGGTCGCCGACGGCATGGGTGGCCATGCGGCAGGCGAGGTGGCGAGCAAGATGGCGGTAAAGGTGGTCTGCGACCATATCAAGCGGTCCCAGAGAAACGGCGAGCCCTTTCTCGGAGCCTATCGCCACGACCTGTCCCCCGGGGCCAACCGGCTAGCCTCCGCCTTTCTTCTCGCAAACCAGGTCATCTATCAGGCGGCGAGCGAGAACCGGGCCTGGTTCGGCATGGGCACCACCCTTGACGCGGCCTGGATTCCTGACCTGGACGACAACCGCCTGGTCATAGCCCATGTGGGCGACAGCCGCATCTACCTTATCCGTGACGAGAAACTCAGGAGGCTGACCAGGGATCACTCCCTGGTGGAGGAACAGGTCGAACAGGGGCTGATTTCCGCCAAGGAGGCGAGCAAGTCCAGGGTCAGAAACATGATAACCCGGGCCATGGGACAAAACCGCCAGGTCAACGTGGACCTGGCCGAACTCGAGATCCAGCCGGGAGACCGGCTCATTCTCTGCACCGACGGGCTGAGCGGCATGGTCCGCGACCACGCCATCGAACGGATAGTCAACCAGTCCGAACGGCCGGAGGAGGCCTGCGCCGAACTGATCGAAAACGCCAACCAGCACGGCGGCCGCGACAACATCTCCGTCGTGCTGGTCTATTTCTTCTGATTGCCTTTTTCCAGCGCCGTCCCGCGGCCCTGCGCGCAGAGCCAGCAGCCCGTTGAACAGCGTAACGAGCGCAGACGAGGCAAGGAAAAATCCGGCGAAAAAGCGCAGCAATTTTTACGGGCTGCTAGGCCGCTTCCCGGCGGCGGTATTTCTCCATTATCATCTGCATACTCTTCTGCAGCCGCCCGATGGCCTGGGCGAGCCGGCCGAGTTCGTCGCGGCGGCGCAGGCGGATCTCCTCGCCCAGCCTGCCCTGGCTGATATCATCCGCTATCTTGGTCAGGTAGACAATCGCGCGGGTCAGCCTTCCGGCGAACACAACCGGCAGCAGGATGCCCCACAAGAGAGCGGCCGCGAAGCTGATCTGGAGGATAAAGCCGGTCTCCTGCCTCTCCGTGATCAGCCTCTGCCAGCCTCTACGCACATTCACCAGGGAGGATTTCACCATCTCCTCGACAATGTCCTCGATTATGTGGGTGCGGTCCTTGAATTCGCCGTACTCGGCCCGGTTGACACGGTTATAGGACTTGGTCTTTTTGAACTTGGCCGTGTACACCTCGAACGCGGTCATGTTTTCCTTCATCAGCTGGCGAATCTTTGCAAGCTTGGCCAGGGCGGCGGTATCACCGGCCTCGCGGTAAAGCGATTCCAGCATGGGTATATACTCGTCCCTGATCTTGGTGTAGGACTTCTTCCACTTGACCATGTACTTGAGCTGTTTTTCCTCGTTCCTTGGAAAGATGAAAAAGTCCTTTTCCGCCTGCCTCGAACGGGCCAGCTCTCTGGCGAAGAAATTCGAGTACTCGTTGATCTTGATATCACGCTGAACCAGGGTGTCGGTCAGGCCTCCTATCTTCCGGAAACTGACCAGGGAGAAAACGATCACCGCAAGGGTAATCAAGGTGCAGGATAGAAAAGCCAGGAGAAACCTCAGTTTAAGACCCATATGCCACCTCCCTGTCGGATTTGTTTTCCCCTGGAAACGCGGGAAAGATGTTGGCGGAATCGCAATAAATTGCGATCCTGCTGCGGCACCGCCCGTATCTCATTGAAACTCCGTGGGCGAAGCGGCGTGGTTGCCTCTGCAAGTCTGTTCAGATTTGATAGATAAAATTAATTCTACCAAGCTGCTTCCGCGTGTCAAATCCAATGAAACACATTATCCGCAGCGGTAAAGAGAGCCGGCCGCGATGATGTCCGCCACCGCCGGAGCGAGCACGGCGGAGACATCCTCCCCGCCGGCTATCATCTGCCGCACCCGGGTAGAGGAAATATCAGGCAGGACAGCGTCAAGGAAACGGATAGATCCTCCCTCCCCTCCCCGCCACACCCCGCCTTCATCCTGCAGGTAGGCGGGAAAGGCCGCGGCCACCGCCTACCTGCAGGATGAAGGCGGGGTGTGGCGGGGAGGGGAGGGAGGATCTATCCGTTTCCTTGACGCTGTCCTGC
>JALWTY010000041.1 GCA_026993265.1 Desulfobacterales bacterium | reverse complement strand
CCGGTTGGAACCGCCTGACGCCATATGGGATCGTTCCTTTCGCGGACGAGGCCCAGGTAATACGGATTTATGAGCATGGGGAACGCGGCGGTGACCGCGGACAGGGGCGAGCCTTGCGGCCGCAGGGGCGCGGGCAGATCTTCCGGGCTGGTCATGCTGTCGGCCAGTATTTTACGCCAGTCTTCCATGAACGGACTGAGAACGGGGCTGAGCGGTTGTGACGCGGGAGAAGTGGATCATGAACTGTTGACGTCTGCCTGTCAATAAAAGTAATATTGCTCAAGGTTGCTGACGTCCACGTCGACGCATCCCCCGCAGGAGCTTTCCTCGAGGTGATTTCCCCATGCTATACAAGACCGGCCTGAAAAGAATGGTAGCCTTTGCCGTTGCCGCGGTCATTATGCTGCCGGTCTTTTCCATCTTTTTCGTGGTTCCGTGTTTCCAGGATTTCCTTACCAGCGAGACCCAGCGCCAGGCAGTGCGCATCGCCGCCCATCTCGCCGGATACCTGTCAAAGAATCTCCGCTCTGCAGATGAACTTCTCAATGATCCCGGGTTCATTGACGAAATCGAGGCCATCCGTGGATCTCTTGAGATATGGCGGGTCAAGATCTTCTCCCTGGACGGCAGGCTGCTGTATTCATCGGCTCCGGGCGACCGTTCCGGCGGCGATTCCGAATTGTTCTCCCGGGCCGTGAGGGAGGGCAGGGCCGCGTCCAGGATGATCAGGCGGGAGGTGGCATCGCAGGGTGGAGGCCGCACCGAGGCCTGGATGGTCGAGACCTATGTTCCCCTTGAGCACGAAGGCTCGGCCCTCGGCATCTTTGAGATATACAAGGACGTCACTGCGTCCCGGAGCGCCATAAATCATATCGCCATGATCGCCAATGTCTCCGTCTCTGCCGTGGGTGTTTTCCTGCTTGCGGCTCTTATCATCGTCACCAGGCGGGCCTTCAGGGAGATTGCCGAACGGGAAAAACTGCTCATGGAGCGGCGGCAGATGGAGAAGGACATCGCCGAAAGGAGCCGGAGCGAGGCCATAGCCACCCTGACAGCCGGCATATCCCACGATTTCAACAACATCCTGACCGCGGTGCTTGCCCATCTGAACATCGCCAGGATGCAGGTGGAGCCGGACAGCGACATCTACAAAAGCCTTGACGAGGCCGACCGCGCCGCCCTCATCGCCCGCGACCTGACCCGTCAGCTCATGGCCATAGCGCGGCCGGAGCCGGTTGCCGCCTGCGTGAGCGACACCCGCAGGATAATCGAGAACTCGGTGCCCTTGGCCCATGACCAGGCCAGGGTGGAGGTGAAGCTCGATCTGCCGCCCGCGCTTCCGCAGGTGATGGTTGAGCGTGAACTGGTGGTGCAGGCGCTGCAGGCGGTGATAGTCAACGCCGGCCAGGTGTCCAGGGATGGCGTGCCGGTGGTGGTCTCCGCCGAAGCCGTGGACGTGGATGACGGCGAGGTGGACGGTCTTGCGGCCGGCAGTTATGTCCGTGTATCTGTCAGCGATTCCGGCCCGGGAATTCCCGACGAACTGAAAGACCGCATATTCGACCCCTATTTCACCACCAGGGAGCGGGACAGCTCCCGCGGCGTCGGCCTGGGGCTGGCGTTCTGCAAGTCGGTCATCGACAAGCACAAGGGCGCGATAACCGTGGATAGCGAACTGGACCGCGGCACCACGTTCCACATATACCTGCCGGTTTGTTCTCCCAGTGGGGACGGTGAATGAGCGTTTTCGAGGCCCTGATGCTCATATGCTTCGGGACCGCCTGGCCCTTCGCCGTGTACCGCTCCTGGCGTTCCCGTTCCACCGGCGGCAAGAGCGCCCTTTTCCTCTACGTCATCTTTGCCGGTTACGTCTCAGGCACGATCCACAAGATTCTTTACAGTTTCGATCCGGTAATCTGGCTGTACGTCGCCAACGGGGTCATGGTCGCGGCCGATATCGCGCTGTACCACCGGAACCGGAGAATCGAGGTTAGGGGGGGTTAGGGGATTAGGGGCGCTGAGGTTACGAGGTGAACCATGCAAACAACCGTGGCCGACGGCAGCATCCACCGGCTGTTTCCTGTCTCCTGTCTCCTGATTCAGACCGCGGCGGACAATATGTCGTCGCCGGTTAGGCCCATTTCCCGGAAACGGAGGTAGAGTTCGCGGCCGACCCAGGCGTCGGTGGCGGCGTAGCGCAGTTGCTTGCCGGTGAGGTGCTCCCTTCCCCAGTTGGAGCGCTGGCATCCCTTGGATATCCTGAACCCCAAAAGAACCGCGGCAAGACCGCGCAGGCCGCGGTTCTTGACCCCGGCCTCACGGGCCAGCCTGCCCAGATCCACGAACCCTGCGGCCTTGAACTCGCCGAGTTCCCGCAGCTTTTCCAGGTCGGCCGCAACCCCGACCCCGGCCTTGACGATCTCCGCGTCCGCGAGGATGCGGCGAAGGAGCCCCGGGAACCTGATCCGGGCGAGCTGGAAGATGAAGACCTCGTCGCTGCATGCGAGCTGGATCAGGGAGGGAGGATGCCTTTCCCCTTTCCTGAAGCTCGGGCGGATCTCGATGTCGAAACCTATTACCTCTTCCTTCTGCAGGGCGAGGAAGGCCTTCTCCGCCGCGGCCTCGTCCCGGACCAGGGTGATCCTGCCGGTCCAGGCGGCAAGGGGGCAGGAGTTGATCTCCTCCGCGCTCATCCGGCGGTCGAACCCCGGCCGTTCGTCGATGATGGCGGCGGCTGCTGACGGCATGACTCTTTCCTTCAACGGGACATGCCCGCCTGGGGGTCGATTATCTGGTAGATGGCGGTGTCCTCGGCCCGGTACTTGAGCGGGATGGAGGAGAGAACCCGGGCCACCTCGGTCAGGGCCAGGGTGGTGTTGTCCATGACGCTGAAGGTGCCGCTCGGGCGTATCTCCTGCATGATGTCCAGGGGCTCGCGGGTGCAGATGACCTTGATGTACTCGGTGTCCTTGCGGTGGCCGGGCAGGGTGGATACCCGGAAGCTGATGACGTCGCGGTCGCCGGGGGCGGGGATGGTGTAGTCCCGGTCGGCCTCGATCCGGTTGTCGCGGCGGAAGGCGTTGGGGAAGAGGACCACCACGCTGCCGTCGGCGGCGAAGTTGAGCACGGTCAGGTAGCCCGGTTTGGTGGCCCTGACCTTCATTATCAGCTCGTCGCCGTTATTGTAGGCGGGCTTGTTCAGGGAGACGTGCACCTTGAAGAATGGGTCGGGCTCGCCCTTCTCCTCGAGAACCTCGGCCCGGAGGGTGACCCTGTAGGTGATCTCGGGCAGGTCGGTGGGGGACTTCTGGCTCACCTCGGCCTCCCAGCGGAGGATCTTTTCGTCGAGAATCTTGCCGTAGGTGACCGCGTGGGTGAAATCGCCCTGGAGGACGAAGTTCTGGACCATGGTCTCGGCCTGGACCCGCACCGCGCACACCTCCTCGATGGCGTTGTGGCGGGCCCGTTTCAGGGCCAGGGTCCGGGCCTCGTCCGGGGTGAGGTTGGCCAGGACCGCCTCGCCGGTCACGGTGACCACCTCCCCCCTTGGCGCGGTCCAGGCCGGCAGCGAGGCCAGCAGAACCGTCAGGAATGCCAGCGCGGCGGTGAAGTATCTCATCCTCCCTCCTCCCCGGCTCACTTGAGCACCACCAGGGGCCTTGCCATGTCCACCGCCTTTACCGACGGGGTCTGCCTGCGGCCGTTGTAGAGTTTGCGCACCATGTAGGGGACGTTGTCCTGGAGGTAGTCGTTCACCTCCTTGACCGTGAGGACCTTGTCGTGGTCGGCGTCGGCCTCGCCGGTCAGCCCCCGCAGGAACCAGTAGGTGAACATCCCGTGCCCCTTTTCCGGGTACCAGCTCGACAGCTCGGTCCCGGCCGAGGAGTTTATCAGGGTGGTGTTGCGGCTGGCGGCCAGGGGGTTCTTGACGATGATCCCCACCGGGCTCGCCTTCTTGAGCACGTTTGCGCCCGAGAAACAGGCGTCGGTGATCACGGTCACGCTCCTGGCCTTCATCTTGGCCAGGTTGCCGTAGAGGAGCTCGAGCGAGTAGCCGCCGATGCTGATGGTGGCCGGGGTGGAGTCAACCGGCATGATGTAGCCCTTCTTGGTCTCGATGTTGGGCGCGCCGTGGCCGGCGTAATAGACGTACACGTCGGACTCGCCCGGCTTGATGTAGCTGTAGAGCTGGCCCTTGTAGGTCTCGTGGGTGCCGAAGATGTTCTCGAACACCCCCTTGGTGGCGTTGGTCTTGAAGATGATGTTGCCCTCGCGCACCCCGAATACCTTTATCAGGTACTCCTTGAATAGCTTGGCGTCCTCGATGGCGTAGGAGACCGGCGGGATGTCGCGGTCCTGGTAGTCGCGGTTGCCGATGACCACGGCCACGGCGTACTTGTTGACCTGTTTGGCCTCGGGGATCTTTTTCAGCTCCTCCGGGGTCTCCACCACCCGGAAGAGCTCCTGGTCGCCGAGGTTGGCCTGTTCCATCCGCGCAAGGGCCAGGTACTTCTTGGTCTCCTCGTCCGGGAATCTGTCGAGGGAGCGCTCGAGCTCGGCGATGGCCTCGCGGTACCTCTTGAGCTTGTAGAGGCTTATGCCCTTCTGCCGGTGGGGGAAGTACTCGCCGTAGCGCATCCCGTAGTAGCGGATGCGGCGCGCCTCCTTGTCCCGGCCGGCGATGGCGAGGTCGAAGCGCTTGACCGCCTCCTCGTGCTCGCCCTTTTCGGCGAGCTCGATCCCCTTGAGGTAGTTCTTCTTGTAGTCTTCCAGGGCCCGGGCCCGGGGGGGCAGGACGGCGCAGGCAAGGAGCGCCGCCAGGGCGATGACGAGGGATAGGGTGTTTCTTGTCGCAAACCTCATGGCCTGACCTCTATTGTGCAAGGACGAAAAGAGCGGCCGCGCTCCGGGCGCGGCCGTGTGCCTGACTCCTGTCATATTCTACTGCAAACGGTACACCAGTGAAAAGATCCCCTCGGTGGTGAAATCACCGAACATCCCGGCCAGATCGATCTGGACGTTCTCACCCACGACGAACCCGAGCCCGGCGGAGTAGATGTTGTCGTCGTCGCGGGACCAGTCGTGGGTGAGGAAATCGTTTGCCCCGGATTCATTGGGATCGACCTTGAAGTAGGCCGCTGGCCGGAAGTAGTAGCCGCCACGGAGGGCCACCGGCATCTCGGCCACCTCGAAGACGTACTCCATCCCCACGTGATACTCCCACTCGTCGTCCATGTACAGGGCGTTGCTGGGGTAATAGAGGGTGACCTCGGTGGACGGACTCCCGACCGTGACCCGGTTTTCCCACAAGAGGTCGCTGTAGAGCTGGGAGTACTTTACCAGGTCGGCGTCGGCGCTGATGGTCAGGCCGAAGGGCAGGGTGTAGGAGAGGCCGATGCCGTAAACGTCCGGGACCTTGAGGTCGTGGTCCAGGGGCTGTCTGACCTCAAAGATTCCATCGTCCGAGTTCCACTCCCAGGAGCTGTAGGTGAAGGTGTACTCGGGGCCCTGGCGGTACACCAGGCCGAGGTTGAGCTCGTCGATGACGTTCCAGAGGAGGGAGACGGTGAAGTGCTCGTCGGTGTCGCTGCCGTTGGTGCGGTTGATGTTCTGGATATCCTGCGGGTGAGGGATTGGTCCCCAGCTGGTAGGATCGTCTTCATACCCGATGGAGCTCGACAGGTATTCCAGTTGGGTGGAGTTGACCGTGAGCCCGAGGGAGAGGTTGTCCGAGAGCTTGAATCCCAGGCCGATGCCGTAGGTGAGGCCGCTGAGTTCGACATGGTTGTCGCTGTGGTAGGACTGGCTCGGCTCGCTCCACCTGAAATCGCTTTCGGTGTTTATCAGGTTGTGGCGGAAGATGGTGATCGTGGCCCGGTCCTGGGGGTAGGCGAAGCTGACGAAGCTCATGCCGCCGTGGCTGCTGTCGTACTCGGGTTTGGTCCCGGAGAAGTCGGTGATCACCGTGGTGTAGGTGCCCTGCTTGTACTCCATGGATATCTCGGAACGGGTGAGGATGGTGAGCCCGGCCGGGTTGGTGTAGGCGGCGGTGGCGTCGTCGGCCAGGCCGATGAAGGCCCCGCCCATGGCGTTGGCCCGGGCCCCGGGGTTGCTGAACCGGAAATCCAGCCCGAAGAGGTCGGGCTGGGCCACCAGTGCCCTGGCCGCCGGGGCCGTGAGCAGGACGATTGCGGCCCCCAGGGCCGCGGTGACGGTCTTTTTCATTTTTTCCTCCTGTCGTTGTTTTCCCCCTTGGCCGGGGAGATTGCCCGTGTTTCTATACTCGTTACCTCATTGTCCGGCGGTTTGGCAACGGCTCATGAAAAAAATTCATAATTCGGAAAAAGGGAGCGGGCCCGTCGGGGCGGCGCAGTGGTTTCCGGTCCTTGCCGGCCGGGAGGTGGAGATGGAGCTTTTGTCCGGCGGGCTCGTCAACCGCACCTGGCTCTGTTGCCGGGAGGACGGCAAGCGTTTCGTCCTTCAGCGGCTGAACCCCGGGGTCTTCCCCGACCCCGCGGCTTTGATGAAAAACTACGCCGCGGTCTGCCGCCACCTCGAGGAAAGATGCGGCAGGGATGCGGTTCCGTCCCCGTATCCGGCGGCGGACGGCGCTTTTTTTGTGGCGGACGGCCGCTTCTTCTGGCGGCTGTTGCGTCATCTTCCCGGCCGGGCCGCGGTCCCTCCGCTTTCGCTTGACGAGGCCCGTCTTCTGGGCCGGACCCTGGGCCGGTTCCACACCCTGCTCGCCGGTTTCGACCACCGGAGCCTCGTCCCCGCGATCCCCGGTTTCCACCGCCTATCCTCCTACCTCGCCAGTTACGACCGCCTTGCCGCGGGCGGGGATGAGGACGAAAGGGTGGCGGCCCTGCGCGAAGAGGTGGCCCGCAGGCGGGAGCGCGCCCTTGCCCTGGAGCGGGAATGGCTCGCCGGCAGCCTGACCGTGCAGGCGGTCCACGGCGATCCCAAGGCGGAAAATTTCATCCTTTTTCCCCCTTCCCCGGGCGCGTTCGCTGCCCTGATAGACCTGGACACGGTGATGAGCGGGCCCCTGGTCCTGGATGTGGCCGACTGCGTCCGTTCCTGCGCCGTCCGCGGCCCGGATTTCGATCCGGCCGTGGCCCGGGCGGTGATCGAGGGCTGGCGCGGGGCCGCGGCCGGGCTTTTGCGGCCCCGCGACATCGAGTTCATTCCCCTTGCGCTGGAAAGCATCGTCTTCGAGCTGGGCCTGCGCTTTCTCACCGACCACCTCATGGGCGACCGCTACTTCCGGGTCTCCTTTCCGGGAGAAAACCTCCACCGGGCCGGTGAGCTGTTTTCCGCCCTGGATTCGGTATCCTTGTGAGATGCGGTGACAGTTCGGCTTTTGGCGGTCTTGCTGTGCTCCGCGAGCCTGTTTTTGCGACTCCCTACTAAAAAAAAATTTTTGTCCGTGGTAGGATGGTTGACAAGCGGTTGCCGTTGTTCCCGTTTGAAAACGATGAGTGAAAACGAATGAGCGAAAACGACAAGACATTGGCGGACTCCTTTCTGGAGGAGGTTGGCGCCGGTCCTGATCCGGAGGAGCTGAACGGGGTCAGGAACTTTGTCTCCTCCCTCCTGGCCGCGCTCAAGAACTACTCCCTTCTCCCCGAGGAGCACGCCACCACCCGCAAGATGGTGGCCCAGGTTTACCGCGGGCTTGCCGCCTTTCTGCGCGACTACGGCGCCCTCAGGCTCCACATCGGCAAGGAGACCCTCCATTACCGCGGCGAGGAGGTCCACCGCGGCCCGGCCACCTCCGACAACCTCGCCTACATATGCTGCCGGGACGGCATCGTCTGGATCGAGTTCCAGGAGGGGATCGAGTCCTGGGAGCTGACCCGTTTCTTCCGGCTCATCAACCGCTACCGCGTCCTGCCCGACGAGCCCGAGGACGACCTGGTCACCGCCATGTGGGAGGAGCATTTCCCCCACATCCAGTACGAGGCCAACGACGACCTCTGGGAGGCGGAGCCGGTGCTCGAGTTCTCCATGATCAACCCCGCCGGCCTGCGGCAGATATACGAAAAGAGTTCCGGCGCCGGGGTGCTTGGCGGCGTTTTTTCCTTTGACAGCGGCGCGGGCGGGGGCGCGGGCCCCGGCGGTGCTGGCGAAGGCGCGGGCCCCGGCGGCGCGGGCGAAGGCGCGGGCCCCGGCGGCGCTGGCGAAGGCGCGGGCCCCGGCGGCGTTGGCGAAGGCGCAGGCCCCGGCGGCGT
>JALWTY010000040.1 GCA_026993265.1 Desulfobacterales bacterium | reverse complement strand
GTCGAGCACCAGGCGTTCGCGGTCGAAGCCGCCGCGCTTGGCGTTCCAGGGCGAGTAGCGGCGGGCGCGCAAGAAGGTCCTGTCCCAGAGGATCTCGCCGCCGTCGAGGCCGAAATGGCCGGGGTTGGGTTGCCCCGTGGGCTGGCCCTGGTCGTCGGCCAGCGCGAGATCCGAGAGCAGCCAGAGGCGGAGCCGGCCGTCGGTCGCGGGATCGCCGGGCAGGGGCGGTTCGGCCGCCGCGGGGGCGATACGGGCGCGGCCGTATTCGGCCGAGCGCGAGCGGCCGAGCAGTACCTCGCCCCTGAGCGCCTCGACCACGTGCTCGAAGAGCGCCGCATCGACCGTGTCATCCGCCTCGATCCAGGCCCGGAAGCGCTGGCCGCGGTACAGGGCGTCGTAGCCGAAGAGCTGGCCCTCGGCGGCGCGGCCGGTGGTGGCCTCGATGGCGGTCTTGAGCCGCAGGTCACGGCGGGGGCGCACCCGTTCGCCGTACCCGGTGACATAGCCCTGGCGCAACTGCTTGGGCTGGACGCGGCGACCGTCCTGTGCCGGGATCTCGTCCCGAATCGTGAAATTGAACAGGACGTCGTCCCGAAAGCGGTCGTCCTCGCCCGTGAGCGCCGCGTTCTTCGGATGATGCCAGGCCATCGGCACCGGCCAGGCGGTCGCGCCGGAGGGTGCCACCGGCAGGCCGTCGCCGAAGCGCAGCCGGCCGGAGTGGAAGACGATGAAGGCGTCCGTGCCGAGGACGTCGTACAGGCGCGCGGCGGCTCCGCCCAGCAGGGCCGCGCCCGGGATGCGGTCGACCGAGGCGTGGCCGCCCTCGGTGGCGGCGCGGGCGGAGAAGACGCAGTCCTCCAGCAGTTCGATCTCGAGGCAGGCGCGATGCATCAGTCGTCCTCCTTGAGCATGAGCACGGCCCGGCCCAGGCCGCGGTTGCGGTGCGCGCCAACGGCGTCGACGAGCGGTAGGGCCGTGCGGATGCGGTCCGTCCAGTCCGGCGGCGGGGTCGTGCCGGGGACGGGTTCGATGTGGGAGCGCAGGGTGAGCGGCACCACCACCTCGATGCCGCGCAGGCTCTTGTCGCGGGCGGTGCCGGTCTCGTGGTCGACGGCGGTGGCATAGAGGCTGCGGAAGAGGTGCGGCAGCAATAGTTTTCCGCCATGCTTTTCATCGTCGCATGCCAGCCATTCCGCGACCTCCACCGGCAGGGTGGCGTCGGAAACGCGCAGGCAGCCGGGTACGGAAGGGGCGGGTCGATCGTCTTTCCCTTCCTGCCTTTCTCTGGCCGGTTTGCCGAACAGGGCCTCGGCGCTGCCCGCGGGGCAGCCGGGCCAGCCCCAAGCCTCGGCGCGGGCGAGGGCGTCGCGCAGCAGGCCCTTGAGGTGGCGGCCAGGCAGCACCGGCAGGCCGTCGGGGTCGCGGTGGACCACGGCGTCGAGCACC
This sequence comes from Desulfobacterales bacterium, assembly GCA_026993265.1. Taxonomy (GTDB): domain Bacteria; phylum Desulfobacterota; class Desulfobulbia; order Desulfobulbales; family JAJRZW01; genus JAJRZW01. The sequence goes on along the minus strand of JALWTY010000040.1, from coordinate 6,801 downwards.
GCGCCCGCGCCGCGGCCGCCGCCGGCGTGCCAGTAGCTCTGGATGTGGATCTCGAGCGTGGTCATGTCATCTTCCTTCCTTCAATGAATGTCGCCACCCCGGCCGGAGCAACCCCCTCCTCGTCATCCCGGCCGAGCCACACCCTTCGTCGTCCCGGCCGGAGCGAAGCGGAGAGCCGGAACCTCGAAACACGTTCTCGTCATCCCGGCCGAAGAGCCGGGATCTCGAAATGACTGCAGCGTTGTTTGACGTGGGCGGTTTGCGTGTCGAGGTCCCGGATCTCGCCATCGGCTCGTCCGGGACGACGGGAAGGGGGGCGGGACAACGGCACATGTTGTCATCCCGGCCAAGCGGAGCGCGAGCTGGGATCTCGAAATGGTGGCAGCGGTATTGCATCAGGCGGCTTCCATGTCGTTTCTTTCGGTCCCGGCGGTGGCATGGCCTGCACCGAGCAGGGCAAGTGCGTCGCCCAGGGGAGTACGCCAGGCATCACCCCCGTCACCCCTGGCGTAGGGTAGATCGGCATTCCGTTCGTTGCCGCCGAGCTGTTCCATGAGTTGGTCGAAACGCTTGAGGCGACTGGCGCGGTCGTCTCGCATGATCGTCCGCCAGCGGCGGTAGCGATGGCAGGCATCGCCCAGGCTCTGGCCCATGAGGGTGAGCAGGGTGCGGGTGGGACCGCGGGCCATGTCCTCGGCGCCGAGCAGCTCGGCCAGTTCCAGCAAGTCGTCGAGTCTCGGGGCCGCCTTGCCCTCGCCGAGGAAGTAGGCGCCCAGGGTGTCGAGATAGGTCGACTCGCCGTGACGGTGGGTGAGCGTCTGTTCCACCAGGGCGTCGTAGTCCTCGATGAGGCTGGCAGTGACGCGGTAGAAGGCGACAGACGAAGGCGGATTCCTTTCATCGAGTGCCTTTGCGGCTTGCTTGGCGGTCCGGGTGAGGCTTTCGGCCAGCCGGACGGCCATGCGGAACGGCTGGCTGGCGCGCAGATAGACCAGGCCGATGCCCAGGGTCAGGCATTGTGGCAGCTCCTTGCCGAGCCGGTGTTCTTCCTTCAGCGCTTCGAGGGCTTTGCCGCTTTCGGCCTCGAAGGTCTCGGTGAAGACGCGAACATAGTCCATGGCCAGGTCGGCGCGCACCAGCAGGGTGATGTCATCGCCACCGAGCAGGATCGGGCGGGCCGGGAGGCAGGTTGTGCCTTCACGTTCGCGGATGGGCAGCAATACCCGATCCGTGGCGGTGCTGGCCGCCGCAGTGGTGACCTGCTCGACCAGCCTGGAGAACTCGGTATAGAGCGGGATGAAAACCCCGGGCTGTCGGGCAGCGGCCTGATCGAGCACCTGCAGAATTAGGCCCAGGCCGTTCCCGTCGGCATGGATCAGTGCCAGGGTGCGGGAGTCGCCCTGGAAGGGGAAGCCCTCGTCTCCGCCGGGCTCCAGATCAAAGGGCCAGTCGTTCCATTTCAGGTCTTCGTTATCGGGTTTGAAGCGATCAAGAAAAGCCGTATTTTTTCCGGCAGGATTGGAGAAATTTTTGCGCCGCACCGTGGCTGCATCCATAGTGCCATCCTTGTCCCCCCCGAATTTCACCGCCGGCAGCCCCGTGCGCCGTGAACGCTCGGCGAGCGGCGCGGCAGCCGGCAGCGCAGGCCGCAGCCGGCTGCTGTCCGCACGCAGGGCGTCTCGGGCGTCTCTGAAGGCTGTGGCGGCAGTGTCTCCCGTGCCCAGTCCCAGGCTGTAGGCAAGGTAGGGCACGGCCTGTTGAACCGCAAGTGTCCAGAGGTCGCGCAGCCGCTCGAGGGTATCCCCGTCTTCGCTGAAGGCATAAAAGGCGCCGCCCGCGCGCCGGGAGAAAGCCACCTCCTCCGCGCTCGGACACTCGTCAACCACCTGGATGTCCAGGGCGCGGCAAACAGCGTCCAGCAGGTTGTCTTCCGCCGCCCTGTTGGTCAGGCGGTCGAGCAGTTCGCTGGCTCCGGCCACGTCGCGCAGGCGGCCGGATGCGAAGATGAAGTCCTGGACAGAGTCGAGTTCAAACAGCAGAGCGTGCATTTGGTTACCTCCGGCCGGTCGAGCCGTCGAGGAACCAGGGTAGTGCGGCAGCAGTGGGCTGCGTGGTTTTGGCAAGCTTGTCGTGGATCGGGCCTGGGCGTATTCGCGTGGTGGTAGAGGCGTTCGCCGACAGGTCCCGCGCCGGTTATCCTGTTCCCTCGGCGTGCTTGTTGTTCTTCCTGAATCTCCCCCCTTTTTCGTTTTGCGGACCAAAGATGCCACAGCACTCGTCAATTTTCAAAAGGAAGGAATGAGGCGCCCAGGACGACGGGGGAACTCAGGCGACGAACGGTGTACAGTTGACAGAACAGGCATGAAACAAGGGAAACGAGAGCCAAGGGCTTGATGGCACATTCGTGGAGGATCCCATGAGGAACGAAAAAACAGACATCGGAAGCCGTATGCCGCTGATTGGGGTGTTCGCAGTGACAGTTCTCTCGGCGGTGAGTCGGTATGGCGTCGCGGGTGAGATAGATCAATCGAAAATATGTATCGTGTCTACTGACCAGGAGGCGCTGGAGTGCAGGCCGGGAGAGCTGATGTATTTCCAGCCGAGGACATGGGGCAATGAGCAGTTGGCAACCCGTATTGCGGCGCTCTATTGCGATTTCAACTATCGGATCATGCATACGCCGGCTTCGGTTATCTGCGTTTATACCAATGCAAGAACCTACCTTCTCAAGAGGCCGAAGTAAGGTAAACCCGATAAGTCGGGCCAGTCTCAGGGTGACGACAACTTCGTTGCCTCGGCAGCCGAGCCCTTCTCTTCCGGTCGTCCCGGGCGAGCAGAAGGCGAGATCCGGGACCTCGACAAGCGAACCTCTGGCTGGGCCAATGGGCGCATGCGGGCAAGGTCACCAGCATAGGCCCGGGCTGCTTCCAGCTGGAAACGGCAAGCTTGCCGAATCCAGAGTAGGGCCCGGAACAGGGCAGGATAGACGCCGGGGATGCCAGGGACGGTGCCCCACCCGTTGGAGATGAACTGGAGTACAGACCCCGATGGATGAGCAACACAAAACAGGTTCCCCCAAGCCCAGGCGCATTCTTGTGGCTGTCACAGGCCTTTCGCCCCAGGTCGTGACTGAGACTCTCTATGCCCTGGCCGTGGCGGCGCCCACCGGCTGGGTGCCTGAACGCATCTGTCTCATCACCACGGCCAAAGGCGCCAATCAGGCACAGTTGTCGTTGCTGGGGCTGGATGGGCAACTCAGCCGCTTGATTGCCGACTACAATTTGCCGCCCGTCTCGTTTGACGAGGACGATATCCTGGTTCTGCGCGACGAAACGGGCCGGCCTCTCGATGACATCCGCACGCCGGAAGACAACGAGCGGGCCGGGGATTTCATCCTTGAGCAGGTCCGGCTTCTGACGGAACAGCCGGACACCGAGCTGCATGTCTCCATCGCCGGTGGGCGCAAGACTATGGGGTTCTACCTGGGTTATGCGTTGTCACTTTATGGCCGGCCGCAGGACCGGTTGTCGCACGTGCTGGTCAGTGCGCCTTTCGAGAGCCATTGGGATTTCTTCTACCCCCCGCCCGCTGATACGGATGCACCGGCCATCCAGCTTGCCGACGGCACCTTGGCCGATCCACGGACGGCCCGTGTCATGCTGGCCGAGATTCCCTTCGTGCGCATGCGCCACGGGCTGGACCAGCGCCTGCTCGATGGCGCCGCCGGTTTTGGGGAGGTGGTCGAGAGTGCCCAGCGGGCGTTGGCTCCCGCCTCGCTGGAGATCGACCTGGTGGGCCGGCACATCCGGGCCGGCGGACAGGTACTCCAGCTTCCGCCGAGGGAACTGGCGTTTCTGAGCTGGTTCGCCCGGATGCGGGTGGCAGGGCGCCCGCCCATCCCGGCGCCTGTAGATGAAGGTGATTTCGCCGTTCCCGAGTACGTCGACCCCTTTCTGGCTGAGTATCAGGAAATCCGTGATGCCGAGATCAGTGGTACCCAGAGACGTTTCGATCAGGAGGGTGGCATGAGCAAAAAGTTCTTCAACGAGGCCAAGTCGAAACTCAAGCGGAAACTGAATGATACGCTTGGCAAGGATATGGCGGAACGTTACTGCGTGAAATCTGCAGGGCGTGGCAAGGGCTTCCACCTGGATCTGGCGCCTGAGTCCATCCGCTGGGTGGAGGAGATCGGAGACACCGAATCATGACAGAGACCTGGACTAGCCGAACGCGGGGGCCGTTTTTTACCCCTGCCTTTGCGGATGGAGGGCTGCCGGAGGCGGCGTGGTCACGTTTTGGTCACAAAAAAGCGCCCGGAGGGCGCTTCTTGTTGATTTGGAAGGGAAAAATTGGTAGCGGGGGCAGGATTTGAACCTACGACCTTCGGGTTATGAGCCCGACGAGCTGCCAGACTGCTCCACCCCGCATCAGTGGTTGGAATTCTAATCAAGCTTCGAGCGGTTTGCAAGCCCCTTGATGCAGGTTGTTATTTCCCAAGCTGTTTTTCCCGGATTTCGTCCAGGGTTTTGCAGTCGATGCACAGGGTGGCGGTGGGGCGGGCCTCGAGCCGGCGGATGCCGATCTCGACGCCGCAGGCCTCGCAGTAGCCGTATTCGTCGTGCTCCAGTTTTTCCAGGGCCTCATCGATCTTCTTGATGAGCTTGCGCTCGCGGTCGCGGGTCCGCAGCTCCATGCTGAATTCGGATTCCTGGGTGGCGCGGTCGTTGGGATCGGGGAAATTGGCCGCCTCGTCCTGCATGTGATGCACGGTGCGGTCTACTTCCTCCATGAGTTCGCGCTTCCATTCCAGAAGGATCTCGCGGAAATGGGCCCGCTGATCCTCGTTCATGTATTCCTCGCCCGGTTTTTCCACATAGGGCGCGACCCCTTCCACTACAGTGTGCTGGACGAGCGGGGTGCCCTTCGGTGCAGCCTTTTTCTTCGCTGCTGCCTTCTTGCGAGGCGCAGTCTTCTTCACCGGAGCCTTTTTGGCAGTGGCCTTTTTCTTGGCCGCCTTTTTCGCCACGGTTTTCTTCGCAGCAGTCTTCTTGGCCGCAGTCTTTTTGGTCGCGGTCTTCTTCGTCGGCGCCTTCTTGGCGGCCTTCTTGGCCGTGACCTTCTTCCTGGCCACCGCAGCCTTCTTGGCGGTCTTCTTCGCCGCCTTCTTCGCCGTCTTCTTTGCTGCCTTTTTCTTGGTCGCCATCCAGCTCTCCTGCAAGTCGAATTCTCGTGGTCTCGGGGGCATTTCCACCCACCCCCAGGCGATACAAGCGGCTAAGTTTCGTGGTGTTCCCGGCCCGAGTCAAGCCCGCGCGCCCGCCTGAATCACCTTCGAGGCGGGTTATCGGCTAAGCTATGCCACTTTTGAGAACCGGAGCCCCGAAAGAAGATGTCGGAACTGAAAGCGCTGTTATTCGACGTGGATGGCACCCTGGCCGAGACGGAGGAGGTCCACCGTGAGGCCTTCAACCACCTGTTTGCCGAGTACGGCCTGGATTGGGTGTGGGACCGCGATCTGTACCGTGAACTGCTGGCCGTGACGGGGGGCAAGGAGCGCATCCGCCACTACATCGAACGCTATCACCCGGAATTCAGGCCACCGAAGGACCTCGACAGCTTCATCGCCGAGCTGCATGCCGCCAAGACCCGCAAGTACGGCGAAATCATCGCCAGCGGTCGGGTGCCATTGCGGCCGGGCGTGCGCCGCCTGCTGGAAGAGGCGCGGGCGGAAGGGCTGCGGCTGGGCATCACCACCACCACCTCGCCCGACAACGTCCGGGTACTGCTGGAGACCAGCCTGTCGCCGGAGTCCTTGGACTGGTTCGAGGTGATCGCCGCCGGTGCCGTGGTGCCCAACAAAAAGCCGGCGCCCGACATCTATTTGTATGCTCTGGAACAGATGGAACTCGAACCCGGCGCCTGCCTGGCGATCGAGGACTCCTACAACGGCGTGCGCTCGGCCCTGGGGGCAGGCATCCCCGTCCTGGTCACCGCCAGCGCCTACACGGAAGGGGAGGATTTCAATGGGGCGGCGCTGGTGGTCGATCAGCTCGGCGAGCCCGGCCAGCCGTTCAGGGTATTGTCCGGCGAGGCAGGAGGTGCGCAATGGGTGACGCCGGCGCTGTTGCGCGAGGTCCATGCAAGGAGCCTGGCCGGCCAATGAACAATCTGCCCCGCGCCCGGCGTCTGGAGGACCTGCAGCCCTTCCATGTCATGAAGCTGCTGGCACGGGCGCGCGAGCTGGAGGCGGCCGGACGCGACATCGTCCACATGGAGATCGGGGAGCCGGACTTCGATACGGCGGCCCTCATTGTGGAGGCGGGGCAGGCGGCGCTCGCCGCCGGGCGTACCCACTACACCCCGGCGACCGGCCTGCCGGCCCTGCGGGAAGCCATCGCTGCCCATTATGCAGAGACCAGCGGCATCGAGGTCGATTCCCGCCGCATCTTGGTCACGCCGGGCGCCTCGGGTGCCCTGCAGCTCGTGCTCTCGGCCGTGGTAGATCCTGGCCGGGCCGTGCTCATGGCCGACCCCGGCTACCCCTGTAACCGCAACTTCGTGCGCCTGCTGGAGGCCGAGGCCATGTCCGTGCCCGTGGGGCCGGAAGAGGGCTACCAGTTGACGGCGGAGGCGGTCGCCGGTGCCTGGACGGAACGCACTGTGGCAGTGCTGGCTGCCTCGCCCTCGAATCCCTGCGGCACCCTGCTGGAGGCCGATGCCATCGAGGCCCTGCACCGGACGGCGCGGGCGCATGGCGGGGTGCTCATCCTGGACGAGATCTATCATGGCCTGACCTACGGC
>JALWTY010000039.1 GCA_026993265.1 Desulfobacterales bacterium | reverse complement strand
CACCCGGGAGATGTCGCCGAGGTCGCCGACCCCCAGGTAGTCCTCGCCGTTGTAGGTGATGGTGCCGACCCCGGTGTGGACGCAGACCGGGCCGGAGGCGAAGTCGAGCCGGGCCATGATCACCGGCCGGACCACCGGGGCGGCCGCTGCCAGACTTTGCGACGTGGTCAGGCCGCGGCTCATGTGATGTCCTCCGTGCAGGCGATGGTGATGTTCGAGCGGATGGGCGGCCGGGTGGACCAGCCGATCTCGGGGTGGTCGAGCATCATGACCGCGGTGGGTTTGTCCACCGTTATCGTGGCCTGGTCGGCAGGCGAGGTGCGAAGCGGCGGCTCGAACACGATGGTGGCGTTGCCGTTTGCGTCGCTGTCAGCGGTGGCGACCACCATCTTGAGCTCGCCGGCTGTGGAAAAATAATCGCCCGGCTGGAGGATGCCGGGGGTGGACGGGGTCCAGCCCGAGGTGTTGAGGCTGGTGCCGGTCTGGCCGGAACCCGCGACCACCGGGGCGCCGGTGGCCGCGCCGAAGGGCTGCGGGTGGGTGTGGTCGTGGAGACGGAACCGGCCGGCCTGGCCGCGGAGCCGGACCAGGAAGGCGGCAAGCTCGCGGGCCTGGGCGTGGGAGAGTTTTTCGAATGTGAGCTCGGCGTGCCAGCGGGCGCCGGGGAGCTCCACGGTCTGGATGGCGCCCGAGAGCGGCGAGCGGAACACCTGGGTGTTGCTGACGAGCTTCCAGCTCGCGCGGGCAGGGAGGATGTCCGGGAAGTCGAGGACCGCGCTCATTGCAGCATCCTCCTTATCGGCCCGCGGGTGCGGATGTCGCTTGCGACCATCTCGTAGCCGCGGCGGGCGCCCTCGAGGACCGCGGCCCGGATGCGCTCCTCGACCCCGGGGGCGGCCCCGCGGGCGTCGATGCTGATGGTCTGCTGGAGGGTGACGGACGGGGCGGGGGAAGAGAGCCTGGAATTGGGCACGACACTTCCGCTCACGGCCGGAACGAACATCTCGGGGCCGTTTTCGCCCACCAGGTAGGAGCGGCCGGCAAAAACCTCGCCGCCTGCGGCCTGGCTGCCGGCAAATTTGTTGATCAGGTTCGACACCCACGCCGCGGCCGGCTGGGCCACGCTCTGGCGCCAGATGACGTCGGCGATGGACTGGAGGACGTCGTTGGCCGCGCTCTTTAGAGAGTCGAGGCCGTCGCCGACGTGGTGGAAGGCGTTCATGAAACCCTGTTCCACCGATCCGGCCGCGGTCTCGGAGACGTCGCGGATGATGGAGACGGTGTCTTTGGTCTTGCCGGCGAGGGCGTCCAGCTCCTCCTGGAGGCGGTCACCCAGGGCGGCGTGCATCCTGTCGGCCCACTCCTGGCTTTTTTCCCCGGCCAGGACCAGCTCGTCCACCTGGGCGTTGAGGTCGGCGTATTTCTCCTCGAGCTCGGCTGCGGCCCGGGCGTTGGCCGGCATGGCGGCCCGGCTTATCCGGTCGAGGGCGCGGTCGAGGCCGTCGTAGTAGTCGGCCGCCTCGGCCGCGGCCCGGGCCTCGGCCCGGATGGATTCGGCCAGGCCCCGGTCCGCCGCGGCCCGGCCGATCTTGCCGGGCGCGCGCATCTGCCGCGGTCCGGAATCAGGGGCCAGGGCCGGCGGCGCGGCCGGGGTGGTGTGCGGCGAGTAGAGAGGATGATTGATACGGTTCCATTCGTCCGAACCGGCGAGCAGATCCGGCACGGTATTGCCTGTCAGGGCGCCGGTGTTGAAATCGCGCCGGCCGGAGAGGCCTTCGTATATGTTGACGACCTCCTCGACCAGCTCCTTCGACTTTCTCGGGATGCTGGCAAGGCCCAGATCCAGCTCCGACAAAACGGCGTCAATGGCGAGAACAGCGGAGATGATGCCGCCGTAACCCTTTGGCCCCTTGAACAGAAAATATCCGGCCGCGCCCCATTCCCAGCCGGAGCCGGGCAGGTTGCCCAAGAAATCTTTCACACTGACAAATTTCTGATAAATGCCGCTGATGCCGTCCTTCAGCTCGTCCAGGTACTCCGGCA
>JALWTY010000038.1 GCA_026993265.1 Desulfobacterales bacterium | reverse complement strand
TTTTTATATTTCAAGGACTGTCGAGAGCCGGTTTTCCTTCCCTCTGACAAGACCTTCCGGAACCGTGATTTTTCGTACATGCTGACATTTTTTTCAACAGGATGCGAAAAACCTGCGGTCGCAGTCTGTTGAAAAATCCGGGGTGTTGGGAACAGCGGATGTAACCAAAGATCTTTTTTTATTTTTTTATCAATGATAACAAATAGATAAAAAGGTTACTCACTAAAGAAACAACCCTAATAAACCTAAGGAAAAAACTAAATAATAAAAAAACCCAGACGGAACCGTTGTCGTCAACCGAGTCTATCCGGGAGGAAGAAATGGCTTTGAACATCAAGGTATCCAGGCAGGAGTTCCAGACAGCCCTCGCCCCTGTGCAGAACATCTGCGCCAAGAAGGGCACCATGGCCATTCTGGCCAACGTCCTCATCGTAACCGACAATGATTCGATCACCATTTCGGCAACCGATCTCGAGATATCCATCAGGACGGAAATAGCAGCCGAGGTTTTCGAACCGGGATCGATCACCCTGCCGGCAAGAACCCTGTTCGCTCTTGTCCGGGAATGCGACAGCGAGTTCATCACTATCGAGGAACGGGAGAACTGCAAGGCCGGCATCAAGGCCAACACCAGCATGTTCACCCTTTCCGGGATACCGGCCGACGACTTTCCCGAGTTCCCGGACCACGATGACAACTCACTGGTGAGGTTTCCGGCCGAGCGCATCCAGGAGATGATCGACAAGACCATCTTTTCGGTCGCGGCCGAAGGCGACAGCCAGTTCAACCTGAGCGGCATCCTGGTGGAGGGAGAGCAGAAGGACGACGGCGAATATCTCAGATTCGTATCCTCAGACGGCCACCGTCTTACCCTGATAGAAAAAAGGAGTGAAAATTCCCTTGCCGGGTTTGATTTTTCCTCCCAGGTGATCGTCCCCAAGCGCGGATTCCAGGAGATAAGGAAACTCTGCGAGACTGTTCCGGACATCATGATTGGTATCCAGGGCAGGCAGATGGTGGCCCGCGGCGGCAACACGGTGATGATAGTCCGCCTGATAAGCGGAGGCACCTTTCCGGACTACCGCAACATTCTCTCCATGATCGAGAAGAACAACTTCATGCTGGTCAACCGCGATCATCTCCACGCCTGTCTGAAGAGGACCATCATCTTTTCGGAAGAGAAGTTCTACCTGATAAAGTTCGAAATATCCGGCGACCGGCTGGATCTCTCCTCCGAGGAGGACGACAAGGGCAACGCCAAGGAGAACATCGAGGTGTCATACGTGGGCGACAACATGACCGTAGGTTTCAACGGCAGGTATTTTCTCGACGTTCTCAACGTCCTCGACAGCGAGACCATCAAGGTCTATGTCAACTCGTCGGAGAACCCGTGCATGATCGAGGGCGAGGACGACGAAGGTTTCCTCAGTGTCATCATGCCGATGAAGATATGATATTTCCCGCGGCGGAGCGAAAGTGTCCGCCGTTTTCTTCATGATCAAAAAAAAAAACAGATCTAAGGAACAGGAATAGTGACGGAAAACAGAAGTGACTACGATGCCGGCCAGATCAAGGTCCTCTCAGGTCTTGAGGGGGTCAGGAAACGGCCGGCCATGTACATCGGCAACACGGCCGAGGAAGGGCTGCACCATCTCATCTACGAGGTGGTGGACAACAGCATAGACGAGGCCCTGGCCGGCCACTGCACCAGGATCAAGGTGACCTTTCACCGCGACGGCAGCGTCAGCGTCAGCGACAACGGCCGCGGCATCCCGGTGGCCGAGCATCCAACCGAGAAGGTCAGCGCCCTTGAGCTGGTCATGTGCACCCTGCATGCGGGCGGCAAGTTCGACCATTCCACCTACAAGGTCTCCGGCGGCCTCCACGGGGTCGGCGTCTCGGTGGTCAACGCCCTGTCGGTGTGGTGTGTTGCCGAGATAAAGCGCGACGGCCACGTGTACCGGCAGAAGTACGAGTACGGGATAAAGAAGAGCGAGGTCGAGGTGGTCGGCGACACCGACAAGACCGGCACCACCATCACCTTCATGCCCGATCCGGAGATATTCACCGAGACATGCGAGTTCAGGTACGACATCATCAGGGACAGGCTGCGGGAACTGGCCTTTCTCAACCGTAACGTCAAGATCCTCCTCAAGGACGAGCGCACCGGCGCGGAAGACGAGTTCCACTACAAGGGCGGAATAACCTCGTTCGTCGAGTACCTGAACAGCAAGCGCACGGCATTGCACGATCCGGTGTTCATCGAGGGCGAGCGCGACGGGGTCCAGGTGGAGATATCCTTCCAGTACTTCGATGGCTACTCCGAGCGGCTCTTTTCCTATGTGAACAACATCCACACCCGCGAGGGCGGCACCCACGTGGCCGGGTTCCGCGGGGCGCTCACCAAGTGCATCAACCGCTACGCCACCGACGACGTGGTCCCCAAGAACCTAAAGGCCAAGCTCTCCGGCGACGACGTGCGCGAGGGCATTACCTGTGTGGTATCGGTGCGGGTGCCGAACCCGCAGTTCGAGGGCCAGACCAAGACCAAGCTGGGCAACAGCGAGGTCAAGTCGGTGGTGGAGTCCATCTGCAACGAAAAACTCACCATCTACCTTGAGCAGCATCCGGGCGAGGCCAAGAAGATTCTCGCCAAGGCGGTGGATGCGGCCCGGGCCAGGGAGGCGGCGAGAAGGGCCAAGGAGCTTTCCCGCAAGAAGGGCTCGAGCCTCGAGGTGATGATGGCCGGAAAACTGGCCGAGTGCCAGAGCAGGAACCCGGAGGAGCGCGAGCTTTTCCTGGTCGAGGGCGATTCCGCCGGCGGCAGCGCCAAGCAGGGCCGCGACCGGGTTTTCCAGGCAATCCTGCCCCTGCGCGGCAAGATCATGAACGTGGAAAAGGCCCGGTTCGACCGTATTCTTTCCAGCGACGAGATCAAGCAGATCATCGCCGCCCTGGGCTGCGGCATCGGCCGGGACGAGTTCGAGCTGGAAAAACTGCGTTACCACAAGATCATCATCATGACCGACGCGGACGTGGACGGCGCCCACATCCGCACCCTGCTCTTGACCTTTTTCTACCGCCAGATGCTGCCGCTGATCGAAAACGGCCACGTCTACATCGGCCAGCCTCCCCTATACCGGCTCAGCCGGGGCAAGAGCGAGATGTACTTCGCCGACGACGAGGCCATCAACAACTATCTGTTCGAAAAGGCCGCCACCATGTTCCGGGCCAGGGTCAACGGCGAGGAAACGGCAGGCGACGGCCTGCGCGATCTTCTGAAAAGGCTGTCCTATTACGGCCGCCTGGTGGAGTCGCTGGAAAGGAACGGTTACTGGGAGGAAACCCTTTCCTTCCTGGTGGACCGCGGCATCGAGAGCGCCGACCAGTTCGCGGACCAGGAAATGGTCGATGAAATAAAAAGGGAACTCAAGGAAAAGAACTTTATCGTTGGCCAGACCAGGGTCTGCCGCTGGAAGACTAGCTGCTACGAGTTCGACGTGGCCATAAAGGACCGGGCCCACGTGCGCATGACCGTGGGGCCGAACATACCCCTGGTTCCCGAGTACCGCAGCCTGCTTTCCATCCGTTCAGAGGTGAAGCGCTTTCTTTCCTCTCCCTTCACCCTTGTGACCGAAAAGGATGAAAAAGAGGCGGGCGACTGGCGCGAGTTTCTCGCAACGGTCAGGGACGAGGCCTTCAGGGGGAGCCACCTTCAGCGTTACAAGGGTCTTGGCGAGATGAACCCGGAACAGCTCTGGGAGACCACCATGAACCCGGCCAAGAGAAAGCTTCTTCGGGTGAGCATCAAGGATGCGGAAAAGGCGGACGACATGTTCACCACCCTGATGGGCGACAAGGTCGAGCCCAGGCGCGAGTTCATCCAGAACCACGCCATGGAGGTCACCGAGCTTGATATCTAAACAGAAGACAGAAGACAGATGACAGAAGTCAGTCATCGGTAGATTACGAATCGAATCTCGCCATCGTATTTGGCCGTGAGATAAAAAAATCCGGAGAAAAAGGAATAAGGATATGAACGATAGCGCCGAGATCACCGAGCCGCAAAGGGTTGCGATCGAGGAGGAGCTGAAGAAGTCCTACCTCGACTACGCCATGAGCGTGATCGTGGGCCGGGCCCTGCCCGACGTGCGCGACGGGCTTAAACCCGTGCACCGCCGCGCCCTCTACGCCATGCGCGAGCTCAACAACTTCCACAACCGTCCCTATCTGAAGTCGGCCCGCATCGTCGGCGACGTCATCGGCAAGTACCATCCCCACGGCGATTCCGCCGCCTACGACACCATCGTGCGCATGGCCCAGGACTTCTCCATGCGCTACCCGCTGGTGGACGGCCAGGGAAACTTCGGTTCCATCGACGGCGACTCGCCCGCGGCCATGCGTTACACCGAGGCGCGGATGACCCGGATAGACCAGGAGATCATCGCCGATCTCGACAAGGACACGGTGGACTTCGTCCCCACCTATGACAACTCCAACACCGAGCCCACGGTATTTCCCACCAGGATTCCAAACCTCCTCATCAACGGTTCCTCCGGCATCGCCGTGGGCATGGCCACCAACATCCCGCCCCACAACCTCACCGAGGTGATAAACGGGCTCATCGCCCTGATCGACGATCCCAACATCACCGTGAACCAGCTCATGGAGCACATCACCGGGCCGGATTTCCCGACCGGCGCCTTCATCTGCGGCCGGGCCGGCATCCGCGAGGCATACGAGACCGGCCGGGGCTCCATCCTCATCCGTTCCCGGGTGGAGGTGGAGAAAATTCCCGGCTCAAACCGCGAGGCCATCGTGGTTACCGAGATTCCCTTCCAGCAGAACAAGACCGCCCTTATCGAAAAGATCGCGGCAATGATAAAGGAGAAGAGGATCGAGGCCATCTCCGCGATCAGGGACGAGTCGGACCGCCGCGGCATGCGCATCGTCATGGAGCTGAAAAAGGACGAGATCGCCGACGTGGTCATAAACCAGCTCTACAAGATGACTCCCCTGCAGAAGAGTTTCGGGATCACATTTCTCGCCATCGTCAACGGCAGGCCCGAGGTTCTCAACCTCAAGGAGATCCTTGAGCACTTCGTTCTCCACAGAAAGACCGTGGTCTACCGCCGCACGGTCTACGAGCTGCGGAAGGCAGAGGAGCGGGCCCATATCCTCGAAGGCCTCAAGATCGCCATCCAGAACCTGGACGAGGTGGTGGAGCTGATAAAGAAATCAGCCAACCCCAACGAGGCGAGAAGCGCCCTGATGGAGCGGTTCGGCCTGAGTGAAAGACAGGCCCAGGCCATCCTGGAGATGCGGCTGCAGCGCCTCACCGGCCTCGAGCGGGACAAGATCATCTCCGAGTATGAGGAGCTTTCCCGCAAGATCGCTTGGTACCGCGAGGTTTTGTCCGACGAGAACCTGGTCCTCAAGATAATCCGGGATGAGTTCGAGGAGATCCGCGACACATACGGCGACGAGCGCCGCACCGAGATAATCGACGCCCCGGACGAGATCCTGCCCGAGGACATGATCGCCCAGGAGGAGATGGTGGTAACCATCAGCCACCAGGGCTACATCAAGCGCAGCCCGGTGGACATCTACCGGGCCCAGCGCCGCGGCGGCAAGGGAATCAAGGGCATGGGCGTCATTGAGGAGGATTTCGTCGAAAGCCTGTACCTCGCCTCCACCCATGACACCTTCCTCTTCTTCACCAACCTCGGCAAGGTCTTCTGGCGCAAGGTCTACGAGATTCCCCAGGCGGGCCGCACCGCCCGGGGCAAGGCCCTGGTCAACCTGCTGCAGTTGTCCGACGAGGAAAAGGTGGCCGCCATCCTGCCGGTGTCGAGTTTCGATCTGGAGGAGGGCGAGGAGGAGTACATCCTCATGGTCACGAGAAACGGCATCGTCAAGAAGACCCGTCTCTCCGAATTCAGGCGTCCGATGAAACGGGGCAAGATAGCCCTGACCATCAGGGAGAACGACGAGATCATCGCCGCGGTTCTCACAAACGGCAGAAACGACGTGATGCTGTTTTCCCGCGACGGCCTGTCGGTGCGGTTCAGTGAGGATAACGTCCGGCCCATGGGCCGGGTGGCGAGCGGGGTGCGCGGCATGAAGCTCGCGGACGGCGACCAGGTCCAGGGCGTCGAGGTCATCGAAGACGATGACATCACCATCCTCACGGTCACCGAGAATGGTTACGGCAAGCGCACCGCCGTCGGTGAGTATCCCAAGAGAAACCGCGGCGGCAAGGGTGTGTTCTCAATCCGCACAAGCGAGCGCAACGGCAAGGTGGTCGGGGCCCTGCGGGTGGTGGACGAGGATCAGATCATGCTGGTGACCGATTCCGGCAAGATCATCCGCATGGGGCTCGAGAACGTCCGGGTCATTGGCAGGAACACCCAGGGGGTCAGGCTTATAAACCTGTCGCCGGGCGAAAAGGTGGTGGCCCTGGCCCGTCTGGCCGAAACGAACGGCAACAGCGGCGAAGAGGAGGCGGTGGAGGAGTAGTTGTCCACCGGCGCGGTCGATGAAGGAAAAGGTCGCTGTCATCGGAGCCGGAAGCTGGGGCACGGCCCTGGCCCTGCTTCTCGCCGGCCGGGGGCACCAGGTGTTTCTCTGGTCCCACCGCCAGGAGCACTGCCGCGAGATGGCGGCGGAGCGCGAAAACCGGAAATATCTTCCCGGCCACCTCTTTCCTGAAAACCTGGAGGTAACCGACAACACCGCCGTGGTCCGGGACACGGATCTGGTGGTGATGGCAGTGCCGTCCCACGGCATGCGGGAGGTTTTTTCCGGGATAGCGCCGGAGCTGCGGGAGGGCGCCAGGGTGGTGTCCGCGGCCAAGGGCATAGAGGAAAAAACCCTCCTCACCATGACCGCGGTCATGGCCGAAGTGATGGAGAAGCAGGGCAGCGGCAGGGCGGTGTTCGGGGTGCTTTCCGGGCCTAGTTTCGCAAAAGAGGTGGTGGAACAGGTGCCCACCGCGGTGACCGTGGCCTTTGCCGGCCGCGGGGATGCGGAATGGGTGCAGCAGCGGTTTCATACCGAATGGTTCAGGGTCTACACCGCAACCGACGTCATCGGCCTGGAACTCGGCGGCGCCTTCAAGAACATCATCGCCATCGCCGCCGGGATCAGCGACGGTCTCGGCTACGGCTCCAACACCCGCGCGGCCCTGATCACCCGGGGCCTGGCCGAGATCGCCCGCCTGGGGGCGAGCCTGGGGGCCGATCCCCTGACCTTTTCCGGGCTCGCCGGCATGGGCGATCTGGTCCTGACCTGCACCGGCGGCCTTTCCAGAAACCGCCAGGTGGGCCTGGAACTTGGCCGCGGCCGGAAGATAGACGAAATCGTCGCCGGGATGAACATGGTGGCCGAAGGGGTCAAAACCACCCGTTCCGGCCGCGACCTGGCCCGCAGGCAAGGGGTGGAGATGCCCATAGTCGAACAGGTCTTTCAGGTCATCTACGAAGACAAACCCTGCCGGGATGCGGTGCTGGAGCTTTTGTCCCGGGAACACAAGAGGGAAAACTGATATCAGAAGACAGAAACCAGAAGACAGAGGACAGAAATCGGTGGATTACGGATCAGTGCCCTCCGAGCCGTTATTGGTCGTTACGTACAAAGTTATCATGTAAGATGATATTACCGCATTCTGTCCTCTGACTTCTGTCTTCTGACCCCTGATATGTCTTTCGCCCGTGCCTTTCTTTTTTTCTTTCCCCCTGTATTCATCCTGCTGACCATAGCCGGGGTCTCGCCGGCAAAACTGGTGTTCAACTCCCTTCTGATATCGCTGATGCTCGCCTGGGTCGCGCGGGTTCTGTCGCGCAGCCCCCGCCGCTGCCTGGATTCCGAACTGTTTGATCTGGAACAGCGCCGCCGGGCGGAAAGGCGGCGGTTTTCCGCGGAACTGAAAAAGGCGGAAAGGCTTGCGGAGGCGGGAGATATCCAGGAGGCTGCCGGTATCGTGGACAAGGTGCTGGCCGAAAGCCCGTGTTTTCCCGAGGCCCTGTATGTCAGGGCCGTGATCCACGCGGAAAGGGGCGAAGACGATGAGGCCCTGGCCCGCCTCAGGCTCGCCATGCAGAACGCGCCGGTTGAGGACCGCTGTTTCAGAAGGGCGTCCGCGCTTCACAGCGAAATAATAAAGAGGAAACAGACAGATGCGCACCCTTGAGGAAATTTTTGTCAGAAACCGCAGGTGGGCCGACGGCATAAGGAGACAGCAGCCGGGTTTCTTCGAACGGCTGGCCCGCAGGCAGAAGCCGCAGTACCTGTGGATAGGCTGTTCAGACAGCAGGGTTCCGGCCACCATGCTCTGCGGTCTCGAGCCGGGCGAGGTCTTTGTTCACCGCAACGTGGCCAACCTGGTCGTCCACACCGATTTCAACTGTCTGTCCGTGATACAGTACGCGGTCGAGGTGCTGGGGGTGAAGCACATAATCGTCTGCGGTCATTACGGCTGCGGCGGGGTGCAGGCGGCCCTGGACGATCCCGGCCTCGGCCTTATCGACAACTGGCTGCGCCACATTCAGGACGTGGTCAACCAGCATCGGGACATGCTGGCCCGCATCTCGGACCGGAAGGAGCGCCTCGACGTTTTGTGCGAGCTCAACGTCTTGGCCCAGGTGCTGAGCGTGGCAAGGACAACGGTGGTCAAAAACGCCTGGGACAGCGGCCGGGAACTGTCGGTGCACGGATGGATATACGGTCTCGAGGACGGCAGGCTGGTGGACATGGACCTCTGCCTTACCGGCCCGGATGAGATATCACCGGCCCAGGAGAGATCCACCGCAGGAATCTTCGCCCGCAGAAAGATGATGGACCCGTAACAACGGGTCCATCATCCGCCGCAGGACGCGGCGGCGAAATTGTGCTGTTTGAAAAACGGCGTAATTTCGAGAGGAAAGCCGAAGCTACGCTTTGGCTTTCCGTTGAGTAACAACGGCAGGAAGCCGTTGTTACGATTTCATCAAAGGTGATGAGCCCGTAACATCCCGTTGAAAACGAGCGCGAGCGCATCAAGTTTTTCAACGGGCTGGTAAACCGGCTGCTATCTGTCCCCCCGAACCGCAATCTGGCGAAAACAGATACATTCGCCAGTGGCACGAAGCCGTCACGGATTCAGGTCCCAGTCCGGCCGCAGGGAGAGCTCGGTGAGCTGGCGGCGGGACACGGAACTCGGGGCCTCGGTCATGGGACAGGATGCCTTCTGGGTCTTGGGGAAGGCGATCACGTCGCGGATGGTGTCGCGGCCGCAGAGGAGCATCATCAGCCGGTCGAGGCCAAAGGCCATGCCGCCGTGGGGCGGGGCCCCGAGCTCCAGGGCCTCGAGCAGGAAGGAGAATTTTTCCCTGGCCTCCTCCTCGCCAATGCCGAGGACGCGGAAAACCCGGTCCTGCATGTCCTTGCGGTGGATACGGATGGAGCCGCCGCCGATCTCGATGCCGTTCATTACCAGGTCGTAGGCCCGGCTGCGCACCCGGCCGGGATCGCTTTCCAGCAGGTCCATGTCCTCTTCCCTGGGGGCGGTGAAGGGATGGTGCACCGCGGTATGGCGTTTTTCCTCGTGGTCGTACTCGAGCAGGGGGAAACCGGTTATCCAGACCAGGTTGAACTCGTCTTCCTTCATCATTCCGAGCCTGCGGCCGAGTTCGAGCCTGAGTTCCGCCAGGGCGGCGTGGACCACCTGGGGACGGTCGGCGACGAAGAAGAGCAGGTCGCCGGGTTCGGCCCCGAGTTTTTCCGCCATCGCGGCCCGTTCCTCGTCGGTGAAGAACTTGGCAATGGGCGACTGCCATTCCCCGCCCTCCTTGACCTTGACCCAGGCAAGTCCTTTCGCGCCGAAGTTGCCCACGTACTCGGTGAGCACGTCGAGATCCTTTCTTGAAAAGCCGGCGCAGCCCCTGGCGTTGATGCTTTTTATCATTCCGCCCTTGTCGGCCACGTCGCGGAAGACCTTGAAACCGCAGTCCTTCACCGTGCCGGTGAGGTCCACCAGCTCGAGGCCGAAGCGGGTGTCGGGCCGGTCGGTGCCGTAGCGGGCCATGGCCTCGTCATATGTCATCCGCGCAAACGGGGTTTTTATGTCAATGCCGCGGGTGGCGGCGAACAGGGAACGCATCAGCCCCTCCCCTGTCTCGAACATGTCCTCCTCGTCCACAAAGGACATCTCCATGTCGATCTGGGTGAACTCGGGCTGGCGGTCGGCCCGGAGGTCCTCGTCGCGGAAACATTTGACTATCTGGTAATAACGGTCCATGCCCGCGACCATGAGAAGCTGCTTGAAGAGCTGCGGCGACTGGGGCAGGGCGTAGAAACGGCCGGGATTGACCCGGCTCGGCACCAGGTAGTCCCGCGCCCCTTCCGGGGTGGAGCGGGTGAGCACCGGAGTCTCGATCTCGAGAAAGGAGCGGTCGTTGAGAAATGATCGCGCCGCCTGGCAGGCCTTGTGGCGCATGATCAGGTTGGCGGCCATCTCCGGTTTTCTGAGATCGAGGTAACGGTACTTGAGCCGCAGGTTCTCGCTGACCTCGACATCCTCGTCCAGGGGAAAGGGCGGGGTGCGGCTCTGGTTGAGTATTTTGAGTTCGTCCACCATCACCTCGATCTCGCCGGTGACCAGCTTCTCGTTGGTCATTCCCTCGGGACGGGGGGAGACGGTGCCGCGCACCGCGATGACCCACTCGCTGCGCAGGCCGTGGGCCTTGGCGTGGACCTCGGGGTTGACCTCGGGGTTGAAGACCACCTGGGTGATGCCGTAGCGGTCGCGCAGGTCGATGAAGATGACCCCGCCGTGGTCACGGCGGCGCAGGACCCAGCCCATCAGGACCACCTCCCGGCCCTTGTCCGCGATGGTGAGCTGGTTGAGGTAATGGGTGCGTTTCAGCTTTCCCATGGATTCCATGGCCTTATTCTCCTCGTTCGAGTTCTGCGGCGATGTGCGCGGCTGTGGTTTCTATGTCTTCCGTTACCGGGATATGTTTCTGGTCGCCGGTCTCCATGTCGCGCAGGATGGCGAGCCCGCTGGCAAGTTCGTCGTCGCCGATTATCAGGGTGTGGCCGGCCCTTGTTTTTCCCGCCTGTTTCATCTGGCTCTTGAGGCCGCCGCCGCTTGTGTCCATGAGGCAGGCGGTTTCCTTCAGCCTGAGGGCGTGCATGAGGCGGAAGGCGTGGCCGCGGGCCTCGTCCCCCAGGGCGGCGATGAACAGGTCTGTTCCAGGCGGCAGGCCGCGCTCCTTTTCCGCCATGAGCAGAACCAGCCGCTCCATGCCTATTGCGAAGCCGATGCCAGGGGTGTTCTTCGGCCCGCCAAGGCTCTCCACCAGGCCGTCGTAGCGGCCGCCTGCGCCCACCGCGCTCTGGGCCCCGAGCCGGTCGGTGACCAGCTCGAAGGTGGTGCGGCGGTAATAGTCGAGCCCGCGGACCATGAAACGGTTTTCCCGGAAGGGCACCCCGAGGGAGGCGAGGTTTTCCTTGACCGCGGCGAAGTGTTCGGCGCAAGGGGCGCAGAGGTGGGCGGTAACCGCCGGGCTTTCCTCCACCTCGGCCCGGCAGGTTTCGTTCTTGCAGTCGAGCACCCGAAGGGGGTTTTTGTCCAGGCGGCGGCGGCAGTCGGAACAGAGTTTTTCCGTGCGCGAACGCAGGTAGTCCACCAGGAGGCGGTTGTAGGCCGGCCGGCAGTCCGGGCAGCCGAGGGAGTTTATCTCCAGGCTGGCTTCCGCCCCCAGTTCGGCGAGGATGGTGTGGGCTGCGGCCATCACCTCCGCGTCGGTGAAGGGATCGGCCGCGCCGAGGACCTCGGCGCTCATCTGGTGGAACTGGCGCAGCCGTCCCTTCTGCGGCCGTTCGTGGCGGAACATGGGACCGATGGTGTAGAGCCTGGCCACCTTGCTCTTCAGGTGCAGGGCGTGTTCCACGTAGGCCCTGAGCACCGGCGCGGTGCCCTCGGGCCGCATGGTCAGGGAGTCGCCGTTCCTGTCGGTGAAGGTGTACATCTCCTTTTCGACGATGTCTGTCTCCTCGCCGATGGAACGGACAAAGAGGCTCGTGCGCTCCAGCACCGGCACCCGGATCTCGCTGAAACCGAAACAGCGGAAGATGCCGCGGGCAACGGTCTCGATCCGCTGCCAGATGTGGACCTCGTCCGGAAGGATGTCCTTGAAACCCTTGATCGCCCTTGTCTGCAAGATGACCTCCGCGCCCGCCACGGATTGCGTGCTCAACATACTGAAAAGGGGGGAAAAATAGCGCGGGGACCAGGGAAAGTCAAGGAAGAGGAGACGGTTTGTGGGCCTGGGGGGTGCCGAGGTTGATGTGATCCTTCTTGAGGCAACGGTCCATCACCACCGCGAGGCCGGCGGCCCTGGCCCTGGCCGCGGCCTCCTCGTTGACGATGCCCTCCTGCATCCAGACCACCCTGGCGCCGCAGGCGATGGCCTCGTCCACCACCGGTCCCACCTGGTCGGCCCGGCGGAAGATGTCCACTATCTCCACCGGCTGCGGCACGCTTTTCAGGTCCGGGTAGCATTTGCGGCCGAGGATCTCGTTCTGGCCCGGGTTGACCGGAAAGACCTCGAACCCGGCGTCGATGAGGTAGGCCATCACCTGGTTGCTGGGCCGGTTCTCCTTGGGCGAGGCCCCTACCACCGCCACCCGGCGGTATTTTTTCACGATCGCGGCGGTTTCGATGATGTTCATCGGTTGCTGGAGGGGGGAAGAGGGGTTATCGTAAAAAGACACTGACCGTCTCGTAAAAAGCCCGCGATGCGGCCTTTTTACGAGGCCATCTTAATTGCTCGACCTGAAGGAATCAACAATATGTGCCAGATGAGCGTTTTTGTCGCCGGTGACGGCGGCGAGGAAAAGGTGATGGAGAACGTCACCCTTCTCGAGTCGGATGGTTCCGGGGTGACGGTGTCGAGCCTGTTCGATCCGCCGCGGCGGATCGACGGGGTGATGGTGAAAAGGATAGAGTTCATGGACGGCCGGGTGATCCTGGCCGCAGGAGGGTCGGGGCAATGACGGAAACGAGCGAACGTGACAAGCTTCGCATCCTGCTGGACCACTGGATCGCCCACAACCGCGGCCACGTGAACGAGTGCCGGGAATGGCTCGGCCGGGTTCCCGGCTTGGAGGAGGAAGCGGCCCGCGCCATCAATGACGCCATCGGCGCATTTGAGCAGGCGAGCGGGCACCTTTCCCGGGCGCTTGAGGCGATGGGCGGACTGCCGCCGGAAGGTCACGGCCATCATCATTGATGGTTTCGTAACAACTGTTCCTTATGGTAAATACCAGCTTCCGCCTCTGTTGGCAGTCTGTTGAAAGCTGGCTCGCGTACCCGCTTCAGCCGTCAATCCTCGAAATGGCGGATGAGTCCGGTCAGGTCCGGGCTTGCGCCGTGGCATTTTCCCACTGCCCGCACCAGGTGGTAGCCTGACGGGTTTTTCTTTATCAGTTCCTCGCGCACCCTGGAGATCCAGTGGCTGTCGTCGGTCATGTTGTAGAAGGCCGAGTCGATGCCGATGAAACCGTCGAGGATGTGAACCACGGTGTGCAGGGTCTTTGAGGCGAACCCCTGTTCCAGGTTGACGAGATCCTCGGTGCGGGCGAAGCCCTGTTCGGACAGCTCGGCGAGCAGCCTGGCGAGCACCCGGCGGTTCTCCCCCATGGCGCTGCTCACTCTGGGCCAGAAATCCGGATCGCTCCCGTTCACGCAGGCGTCCGGCGGGATATCCACCTCCTGGTAGCGTAGCAGCAGGTTTTTTTCGAGAAAGTTTTTCACCCGGCTGCGGCATCTGGCCGGATCATCCCCCTGGACCAGAAACTCGTGGGTCACCTCGACGTTCATTTCTCTCCCTCTCTTCCGTAAGTCATGCAAACACCCATTCCCAATCAGGGAGGCCTGTGCGTACCCGTTACGGCGAAGTGATTTTTCGCTTGGCCGTCTCTATCTGAACACGGGCAGGTTCATGATCTCATGGAAACTTTCCGCCTGGAAGTCGGCGTCGAGATGCGGGTTCCTGAAGGCGATGAAGCGTACCCCTGCCCTTTTCGCGTGTTCCTCGTCCACGCCGGAGTCGCCGATGTAGATGGCGTCGCCGCTCTTCATCCCGAAGTGGCCGAGGATGCGGAGTATGGCCTCCGGATGGGGTTTGGGGTTTTCGAGGTTGAGCGGGGTCATCACCTTGCCGAAGTAGCGGGAAAGGCCGAAGGTCTCGAGGATCGGGATCATGGTGTTGGTCCGGTTGGTGCTGATCGCGGCCTTGCGCTCCGGGACCAGGAACTCCAGGAACTCCACCAGGTCCGGCTCCATGCTCATGTACTTCAGGTAGCTGTTGTACCCAAGCTCGCCGCGGAAACGGTGGACCTGGTCGAGATCGTCGTCGTAGTTTCTGAAGATATGGGCCACCGAGTCGAAGACGTTGTGGACGTGGACATAATCCACCTCGGACTCGTCCATGGGCGGGTGGCCGAACTCGGAGAGCAGGCGGTTGTAGTAGTGGCGGTTGGCCTCACGGGACTCGAACATCACCCCGTCGCAGTCGAAAATCACCAGTTTCACGGGTTTCATATCTTTCCGGATCAAATTGTGGTTGTTGCCCGGCCTGGCCTGGTTTAGTTTCCAAGGGAAAGGAGACACGAGACAGAAACGAAAAATGCAGAAAACCACCGATTTCCTCGTCATCGGCAGCGGTATTTCCGGTCTTTCCCTGGCCCTCAAGGCGGCCCGGTTAGGCCGGGTGACAATGGTCACCAAGAAGAAGAGCGCCGACACCGCCACCAACCTGGCCCAGGGAGGCGTTGCCGCGGTGCTCGACCCGGCCGACTCCTTTGCCGCCCATGTCCGGGACACAATAACCTCAGGAGCCGGTCTCTGTCACGAGGATATCGTCGAGATGGTGGTGCGCCGCGGACCGGACCTGGTCCGGGAGCTCTTGTCGCTTGGGGTCGGTTTCCAGCGCGATCCCGAGCACCCGGACCGGCTTGATCTGGGCCGGGAGGGGGGGCATTCGGCCCGCAGGGTGGCCCACGCCATGGACAAAAGCGGCCACGAGATCGAAAAATGCCTGCTCCGCGCGGCCCAGGAACACGGCAACATCACCATCCTCGAGAACCACACCGCCATAGACCTGCTCATCGCCTCCCGGGCCGGGCTCGCCCCGGCCAAGCCGCCCTTCACCGACCGCTGTCTCGGGGCCTACATCCTCGAGCCCGGCGGCGAGGTGGTGACGGTGGCGGCCCGGGTGACCGTCCTCTGCACCGGTGGCGGGGGCAAGGTCTATCTCTACACCACCAACCCGGACATCGCCACCGGCGACGGAGTGGCCATGGCCTTCCGGGCCGGGGCCCGGGTGGCCAACCTGGAGTTCGTCCAGTTTCATCCCACCTGCCTGTTCCATCCAAAGGCGAAGAATTTTCTCATCTCCGAGGCGGTCCGCGGCGAGGGCGGCGTCCTCGTGGACGAGGAGGGCAACCGGTTCATGGACCGCTACGACCACAGGGGCGAGCTCGCCACCCGCGACAGCGTGGCCCGGGCCATAGACAGCGAACTCAAGGCCAGCGGCCGTGACCACGTCTACCTCGATATCAGCTTCAAACCGGCGGACTTCATCAGAAAGAGGTTTCCCCACATATACGAGACCTGCCTCAGGTTCGGCATCGACATCACCAGGGAACCGATCCCGGTGGTGCCCGCGGCCCATTACATGTGCGGCGGCGTGCTCACCGACCGCTGGGGCAGAACCAGCCTGGAAAACCTCTTCGCCCTGGGCGAGTGCGCCTGCACCGGCCTGCACGGCGCCAACCGTCTGGCGAGCAACTCGCTTCTCGAGGGGCTGGTCTTTGCCGAACAGGCCTGCCGCTGGATTACCGACAACCAGGAACGGGTGATGGGCACGGAACTGAAGGAATTGCCGCCCTGGGATCCGGGTGGGGCCTCGCGCCTTACCGAGTGCGTGCTCATAAGCCACAACTGGGACCAGATCCGCAGGATGATGTGGAACTACGTGGGGATAGTCAGGAGCAACCGCCGCCTGGAGCTGGTGAGCCGCAAGCTCGAACCGGTAAAGGCGGAGGTGGAGGAGCATTACCGCAGTTTTCTCCTCACCCCGGACCTGGTGGAGTTGCGGAACATCGCCATACTCGCCGACCTCATCATCAAAAGCGCCATGCTCCGCAAGGAGTCCAGAGGCCTGCATTACAACATCGACCACCCGGAACCGGACGACGCCAACTGGCGGCGCGACACCGTGCTCAGCCGCGGCAGCCTGGCATCATGACCTTTACCAGCCCCTTGAAAAACTACCGCGCTTGATGATTCTGCGTCAGAATCCGGCTCAAAATGCTCAGTTACTCCATGTAAATAGCGTTTTTTCGCCGGATTCTTCCTTGCCTCATCTGCGCTCGCTACGTTTCTCAACGGGCTGGCAAAGGGGGGGTTTCAGCAACCTGCTGTTTCTCCGTCCCTCTTTTTCCCTGACAGGTATTTTCCCGTTTTTTTTTGTTTTTTCCGCTTGACGCTCCCACAACATATGGTGCAATAATGATTCTGCATACACAATATGTCGTGTATACGTCTGTCTTGCAGGTGTTTTTCGGGTGAGACGGACAGAAAAGGAAAAAGGAAGGAGACCAGGGAAAAATGGGAGAGATCATGCCCCTTGCGGCAGGGGAGAAGCAGGACAGCCGCCTTACCGGCAATGACAGCACAGATCTGGCTCTTTTCGTCCGCACCACCGGCGAGGACATCACCGGCTGGGACCGTCAGCGCATCGTTGACGCCCTTTTGCGCGAGACCCTGGTCGACCGCGGCACCGCCGAGAGAATCAGTCTCGAGATCGAGGAGACGGTGAAAAAGGGCGCAATCAGGACCATCACCGGCCCGCTCATCCGCGAGATGGTCAACTCCAAGCTGCTCGAGCTCGGCCTCGAGGACGCCCGCCGCATGCACACCCGGCTGGGCGTGCCCCTCTACGACGTGGAGCAGCTCCTGGTTCAGCACAATAAGGAGAACGCCAACGTCCCCCACGGCCCCGAGGCCACCAACCTCACCCTGGCCGAGGGCATAAAGAAGGAGTACGCCCTGCTCAAGGTCTTCACCGACGACGTGGCCGACGCCCACCTCAAGGGTGACCTCCACCTTCACGACCTGGGGTTCATCGACCGGCCCTACTGTTCCGGCCAGTCGCTCGAGTATATAAAGAAGTTCGGCCTCAACCTGCCCCACGCCCTTTCCATGGCCGCGCCGGCCAGACACGCCGACGTGCTGCTTGCCCACATGGTCAAGTTCGCGGCCGCCCTGCAGAGCCATTTCGCCGGCGCCATCGGCTGGGACGCGGTCAACCTCTTCTACGCTCCCTACCTGGAGGAGCTGTCCGACCGCGAGGTCAGGCAGCTCGCCCAGATGATGATATACGAGTTCTCCCAGCAGGCGGTGGCCAGGGGCGGCCAGGCCATCTTCTCGGACATCAACATCTACTGGGAGGTGCCCAAACACTTCGAGAACGTCCCGGCCATAGGCCCGGGCGGGGAGTACACCGGCAAGACCTACGGCGAATACGAGAAACAGGCCCAGCGTTTCGCCTGGGCCCTGTTCGAGATATACCGCGAGGGCGATGCCGCCGGCCGGCCCTTCTTCTTCCCCAAGCCCCTGGTCCACATAACCGAAAAGTTCTTCCGCACCGAGGGGCACGAGGAGTTCCTCGAGCTCATCTGCGCGGTGGCCGCGGAAAAGGGCAACACCTACTTCGTCTTCGACCGCGGCGACACCGCCAAGATCTCCGAGTGCTGCCGCCTGAGCTTCAAACTCGAAGAGAGCGATCTCGAAGATGCCCGCGAGCCCTGGAAGATGCGCTACTCGGCCCTGCAGAACATCACCGTCAACCTTCCCCGCATCGCCTACCGGGCCAAGGGCGACGACACCAGGCTCTTCGCCCTGCTCACCGAGCAGATGGAGCTCGCGGTCAAGGGCCATGAGCAGAAGCGCCGCTTCATTGAAAAGCTCCTCAACATGGGCGAGAACGGCCCCCTTTCCATGCTGGCGATGAAGCTCGACGGCCAGACCTACCTCCGCATGCACCGGGTCAGCCATCTCATCGGCATGACCGGGCTGAACGAGATGGTCAAGGCCCATACCGGCGAGGAGCTGCACGAATCTGACGAGGCCATGAAGTTCGGCCTCAAGGTCATCGCCCACATGAACATCGTCTGCAACCGACTGGGAGAGGACACCGGCCTCAAGCTGGTCCTGGAGCAGACCCCGGCCGAGAGCACCGCCTACCGTTTCGCCAAGCTCGACCTCGCCCATTACCCGGACCAGGCCAGGGAGATGCTTCAGGGCAACCTGGAGGCGGGCGAGGTCTACTACACCAACTCCACCCTCTACAACGTCGGCGCGCCCATGGGGCCCATAACCAGGGTGGAGCGGGAGGGGCTTTTCCATCCGCTCATCGAGGCCGGTTCCATCACCCATGTCTGGCTCGGCGAACATCAGCCGGACGCAAAGGCCCTGGCCGATTTCGTCGTCAAGACCTTCCGGTTCACCAACAACGACCAGATTGCCTTTTCCCCGGAGTTCACGAGCTGCATCGACTGCGGCCGCACCGCCCGCGGGCTTACCGATACCTGCACCTTCTGCGGCTCGGACCACGTGGACGGCATCACCAGGATAACCGGATACTTCACCCGGATATCGAGCTGGAACAAGGGCAAGCTCGGAGAGCTTAAGGACCGTTACCGCAACCGCTTCGGCGACTGAAAAGGTGAGAAATATGACCCTGTTTACCAAGAGTGACTGCAGCCTCTGCAACCAGCTGAAGGCGGTCTTTGATCTCGAGGCCATGAACGTGAACATCGAGGAGCTCGACAAGGGGGGAGCAGCGAGCCTTGCGCATCTGGCCTGGCACGGCCTGGTCGACGACGCCAGAAAGCGCCTGCCGCTGCTCGTGCTCGACGACTGTTCCACACTCACCGACTTCGATCAGATCAGGGAAGCGCTCGCAGCCAGGGCGGGGCAGGTTCCGGACGCGGCCTCCTGCGTCACGGAGCCTGGCGCCGGATGCGCGACCGGCGCCTGCAGCCTCTGATTAACAGCCCGTTGAAAGCAGCGGTTTTTCAGCGGGCTGTTAAGGGCGCCCAGTTCAAGGCACCCGAAAAACATGGCGGGCTCCGCTTCCTCCCGGAGACCGCCGAATCCCGGAACCAGGCGGGATGGGCAGACACCTCTATATCTCCTGACACTTCTCCTTACCCTTACCCTCTCTGCTCATCCCGTCCTGGCTCCTTTTCTGATGGCGTCGCAGAAATTGTGATCTACTTGCCAGAAGCCAGAAGCCAGAGGCCGGTTTTTTACGAACTCCTAAATCCCTAAACCCCCTAAGTCCCTAAACCCCTAAAAACCCCCTGATGCTAAAAGGCTTCATCGAGACATCGTTCGTTGACTGGCCGGGCAGGAGCTGCGCGGTCGTCTTCACCGGCGGCTGCAACTTCAGGTGCCCCTTCTGCCACAACCACCCTCTGGTGACCCGGCCGCATGACATGGACGACATTGACCTGGACGCGGTGATCTCCCGCCTGGAGCGCCTGAAAAGATGGCTCGGCGGCATCTGCGTCACCGGCGGGGAGCCCACCCTGCACCGTGATCTTCCCGTTATTCTCTCCCGTCTGCGGAAAACCGGCCTTGCGGTCAAGCTCGACACCAACGGCACCAACCCTGACCTGTTGCGGGAACTGATCGGCCAGGGGCTGGTGGACATGATCGACATGGACGTCAAGGCCCAGCTAGATGCGGAAAGATATGCGGCAGCGGCCGGGGTGGATGTCGATATCGGTGTTGTCCGGCAGAGCATTTCCCTGATAAGCGGCTCATCCCTGCCCCACCGCTTCCGCATGACCGTGGTTCCCGGAATGCATGACCGGGAAGACATCATCCGCTGGAAGGACTGCCTGCCGCCGGGATCGGAACTGAAACTCCAGAACTTCCGCCCCGGCGAGACCCTGGACCCCTCCTTTGCCGCCCTGACCCCGTTCACAGACAGCGAGTTCGCCGCTCTCGAGGAGATCATCCGTTCCTGATATCCTGCCGTCATCCCGGCCAAAGCGGGCGACCAAGCTGGAAAAAGGCCCTGTCCGGTCGGGTTGTTTTGAGTGTAAGGTTTTGTTTTTATTGGTTTTTTGTCTTTGGAGTAATGTCTTGACAAAGACTGATAATTTTTTTATTTAGTTACATCTCTCTACAGGATTGTAATTTAAACCCAATAATTACTTTTAAGGAGGAGAAATCATGCCTACCATCGAACACAACGGCTCCACCTTCACCGTTGACGAGGACGGCTTCCTGACCAAGGGAATGGAGGAGTGGAACGAGGACTGGGTTGACTACGTCAAGGGCCTCGAGGGCATCAGCGAGCTCACCGACGAGCACCACAAGATCATCAACACCCTCCAGGAGTACTACAAGAAGAACGGCATCGCTCCCATGGTGCGTATCCTTTCCAAGACCACCGGCTTCCCGCTGAAGAGGATCTACGAGCTGTTCCCCAGCGGGCCCGGCAAGGGAGCCTGCAAGATGGCCGGTCTTCCCAAGCCCACCGGCTGCGTCTGAAACACCACTTTCAGCGTGTTATTGGAACCGGGGCTGCCAGAGATCTGGCGGTTCCGGTTTTTTTGTGCGTGTCGCCGGTCTCCCACCGGGCTGGGGAAACATACCGGCGGTTTTGCCGTTGCAGCCGCAAAAGGTCTTTGCCGGCGCCGCGGTGAGGTGTAAATCTTGCGGGTGAAACAAAACATCGCATGGCAGAATATGGAAAACCCCGCCCCCTCCCCCTTGGAGATATACAAGGTTTTGCCTCAGACGAACTGCGGCAAGTGCATACTCCCCTCATGCCTGGCCTTTGCGGCAGCGGTTGCGGCCGGAAACAGAAAATTAACCGAATGTCCGGATCTGGCCCCGGAAATCGCGTCGGGGTTTGCCGCCCGTCACGGGGAACCTGAGGGCGGCCGTGATCGGAATCTTGTTCAGGCGGAGTTTGTCGACAGGCTGCAGCGGAAGATGACCGCGGTCGATTTCGAGCGTATCGCCCCGGTAATCGGCGCCAGGCTTGACTCCGGTCATCTGGTCATCAACTCCCTGGGCAAGGATTTCCGCGTTGACCGCCAGGGGAACCTGGTTTCCGAATGCCACATCATCCCGTGGGTCCAGATCCCGCTTCTCTCATACATCACCAACCCCACCCATGCGGAAATCAGCGGCAGATGGATCTCCTTCCGGGAACTGAAAGGAGGCATTGACTGGCAGGGGCTTTTCACCAGCCGCTGCGAGCAACCGCTGCGGAAGCTTGCCGACGGCAACCCGGATCTCCTTCAGGACATCATCGACTTGTTCATGGGAAGAAGCATAGAATGGTATGAGGCCGACATCGCCCTGGTCCTTCACCCCCTGCCCAAGATCCCGATCCTTATCTGCTACCAGGCCCCGGACGATGATCTCGATTCCGCCCTGACCATTTTTTTCGACAAGTGCTGCGGCATGAACCTCCACATCAAGGCGATATTCACCCTCTGCTCCGGCCTGGTGCAGATGTTCGCCAAGGTGGCCGACCACCACCGTTGAATTTCCTTTTCCTCGCCGCTGCCAACGCCAATCCAGGATGCCCCTTTTCACCGGGTTCGTTGGCCGTCAACGAACAGCGGCGAGGATGGCCATGAAAGCCATGCCGGTGACAAAGAAAAGGAAGACGGCCAGGTTGGCCAAGGGGCGGTCGTGACCGTGGCCGCTTATCTCCGGGATGAGGTCGGAAGCGCCCACGTAGAGGAACTGGCCCGCGGCCATGGGGATGAGAAAGGACAGGTTGACGCGGCCGGAGCCGCTCCAGGCGAGGAGGCCGCCCGCGAGAAAGGGAAGGCTCGAGAAGAAGTTGAGCATGAGGGCCTGGCGCCGTTTGAAACCGGAATGGACCAGGACGGCGAAGTCGCCCAGTTCCTTTGGCACCTCGTGGGCCACGGCCAGAAGCCAGATGGTTATCCCGAGACGGATATCGACGACAAAGGCCCCGCCCACGGCGAGCCCGGCGAGCAGGTGGTGGAAACAGTCGCCGGCGATGACCAGGTAGCCCGCCGGGTTCTTGCACTCGGCCGCGGCCCGGTTGCAGTGGTGCCAGTGGATGAGCTGCTCAAGGGCGAAAAATAGCGTGAACCCGGCCGCGACCCAGAGGAAAAAACCGGGCCCGCGGCCGAACTCCTCCAGCCCCTCGGGCATCATGTGCAAAAGCGAGCCGCCGATCATGGTGCCAGCGGCCAGGGCCACCAGCGGCCGCATCAGCCGTTTCATGGCCCGGCCGCCCTCGATCCGGCCAAGGGAAAAGACCCCGCCCTCGAGCGACAGCGCCGCCATCACCATGCCGGATACTATGATCCAGGAGAACGCGGTCAAGAAAGAACCTCGGCCTTGATGGTCTCTATCCCGAAACGCTCAACGAAGCGGGCGGTGCGCTCCCTTTTCTTTCCCTTGTCGCGGTAAAGCTCGGCCAAACGGATGACCAGGGCCTCGGCCTCGTCGTCGTCCAAGCCGCTTGCGAGCTTGTCCCCGGCCCGCACCCGGCTGCCGGCGTTGCCGCCGAAGGAGACGGTCCAGCCCTTCTTGCTGCCTATGAGGCCGATGTCCCGCACCAGGCTCTCGCCGCAGCTCATCGGGCATCCCGATACCCCGATCTTGAGCTTGGCCGGGAGATCCATGCCGGTGAGCCGTTCCTCGAGCCGCAACCCCATTCCCAGGGAATCGCGCATGCCGTAGCGACACACCGCCGTGCCGGGACAGGCCTGGACGTAGTGCAGGCAGAGCTCGGTGGCCCGGCCGATGTCAAGGCCGAGTTCCTTCCAGGCCGGTTCCACGTCCTCTTTTTTCAGCCCCACCAAGGCGATGCGCTGGCCAGAGGTGATCTTTATCACCGGGATCTCGAATTTACGCGCCACCCTGGCGATGTTCTCGAGCGTCTCCGGGGTGACGAGCCCGGCCGGGGTGCGTGGGACGATGGCATAGGTCTTCTTGTCGCGCTGAAGTATGGCGCCGTCCGGTTCTGTAACGGTCATGAATGCCCCTCCCTTGTGATGGAAAACCGCGATTTCAGCGGTCGAACAGCCTTTTCAGCTCCCGGCCGCCCTTTTCCACCGCGTCACCGACCCGCTTCCCGGCCCGGCGGATGTCATCGCCCACGCTTTTTTTCCTGACAAACGGGTTCGAGAAAGGCGGAGCGCCGCGGCCGGTGTTGTATCCCGCGGTCCATCCAACGGCCAGGCCGGTTACGAGACCGATGATGAAAAAGGTTATCCGTCTTGGAACAAGCAACATCGCGGTTCAGCGTCCGAACAGTTTTTTCTTCAGCCGGGCGAAAAGACCGTCCGATTCGCCGAGCGCGCTGATGGAGCGGGTTTCCTCCACCAGTTTTTCCCCGTCCCGGCGCAGGTGCTTGTCGATGTCGGGGATCTTCTGCCCGGTCTGGTTACAGATGGTGGCGAGCAGATGGGTGTAGGCGTTGAGCCTGGCCGAGGTCTTGCGCATGTTCTCGCTCAGGAAGCGGGAAAAACCGATGAGGATCTTTATGCCGATGTAGGGGTGTTTCTCGAGGATGAGCTTGAAGCCGCTCTGGGCCAGGACCGCGAGGGTGACGTCGGTCTTGGCCCTGACCGTGGCCGAGCGCGGGGTGCGGTCGATCATGCTCATCTCGCCGATGGAGTACCCCTGCCCCAGGGTGGTGATGACGATGGGCGCGCCGCTGACAGATTTTTTCAGTATGTCCACCTTGCCGTCCACCACGAAGCAGACGTACTGGCCGATATCCCCTTCCTCGAACAAGGTCTCGCCCGCCTTGAGCTCGTACAGGCTCATGTAGTTTATGATGACCGCGATCTCGTCGTCGGAGAGCTCGCTGAACATCTCTATCTTGCCGAGGGCAAGGAGCAGGGCGCTCTTGTTCTTCCAGAGATCGAGCTTGCGTTTGTCGGCCATCTGTTTCCCCCCCGAATCCGGATCAGTCCGCAGCGAGTTGTTCGGCTGCGGCAAAAAAGGTTGAAAGATTACCCGTTCTCAACAGTTTACGCAAGGGGCGCTCAAGGCCGTCTATCTCGATGTGTGACGCTGCGGCCTTTAGCTTGGTGAGCACCTGGCGCTCGCCGCAGAACATCTCCGCGTACTCCCGGTGCAGGCGGCGGAGGAAGGCGGCCGCCTCCAGGGCCCGCTCAATGGAAGCAGGAACGGCCGCGGCCCGGCCGCGGATCCGCTCGAAGAGCAGGGAATCGCTGAGAGCGCCGCGGCCGAGCATCAGCCCGGCGGGCCGGCAGAACTCCCGCACCCGGGCGGCGTCGGCCGCGGTGCGGATGTCGCCGTTGGCGATCACCGGCATTTCCGTTTCCGCCACCACCCGGGCGGTGATCCGGTGGTCGGCCCCTCCCCGGTATCTCTGCGTCACGGTCCGGGGATGGATGACCATGAAATCCACCCCGGTATCGGCAAAGATATCGAGAAAGGCGAATATCTCTCCGGGATCGTCGAACCCGGCCCTGGTCTTGACCGAAAGGCTTCCCGGCACGAGTGGCCTGAGGGCGGCCAGTATCTCCCGGACCTCTTCCGGCTCGCGCAACAGGGCGCCGCCGCCGGAATTGGCGGTCATCCGGCCGAAGGGGCATCCCAGGTTGAGGTTGATATGGACCGCCCCGGCCGCAACCGCGGTCCGCGCGGCCGCGGCCAGATCTTCCGCCCGGCGGCCGATGAGCTGCACCACCTGGGGCGCGCCGGGATCAAAGGCTATCTCGGCGAGATCGCTCGGCGCCACCGGCCGGTTTGATCCCGGCCGGACCCGGACGAACTCGGTGAAGACCACGTCCGGCCGGGATGTCTCCACCATAACCCGCCGCATGCCACGGTTGGTCAGCCCCTGCATGGGGGCGAGGATGAGGGGGAAATCGCAGTCCCAGGGCAGGGAGGAAGGCATGGCGCTAAGGGTGTCAGTGCTCGCTTCTCACCGTGTAATAGGTGCCCTTGCCGCGGCCGTGCTGCTCGAGGAACGAGGCCTTGACCAGTTTGCGCAGCCTTATCTTGAGGGTGTTGCGGTTGGCGCCGGTGAGCTCCTGGATCTGGGAGATGGTGGCCCGGCCCCGTTCGCGGACGATATCCACCACCTGGCGCGACGGAGCGGGCAGGCTCACCACTTTCTGCTCGCGTTCGATCCTGGCGGTGAGGTCGTCCATCATCCTGATGATGGATTTGAGCACCCCGTTGACCGTGGCGTCGAGGCCGGCTGATATGAAATTCTCCTTCTGCAGGACGATCTCGAGGTGGTGTTCGAGGGAGCTGTAGCGGATGAAGAAATAGCGGTGCCGCAGGAGAAAGAGCTTGAGCAGCACGCAGGCCACCCGGCTGTTGCCGTCGTCAAAGACCCGCGCGTCGAGGAAGCGGCGGAAGAACACGGCCCCGAGCAGTACCGGATGCAGGGTGCCGGCGGCCTCTTCCTTTTTCAGCCATGCGCAGATGGCGGCGAGCTTCTTCTGGTCCGCGCCCCGGTCGCCCCGGCCGCCGCAGACGAGCCCGCGGATCTGGATGACGTGTTCCGGGATGATGGCTATCCGGTCCGGGGCCTTGGATATGAGGGAGAGCACGTCGCGGTAGCCGGCCGCGGCCCGGCGGAGCTTGTCGTCCCATTCCGGCATCCTGCTGCCTGAAAGGAACTCGCCCGCCTGGCGGTCGGTGAGACGCATGCCGGAAAGGCGCAGGGCCGCGCCGATGGACTCGGCCAGCCCCAGGCGGGCGATGGCCTTGAGCCGGTTGGGCACCATCTGGCCGAGCGCCTCCCAGCGCCCCTTGAACTCGGCCACGGCCGCCACCTGCTTGACCGTCTCCGGCGTTATGACAAGACTTGAAGCCGGCAAAACTTTTCTCCCCGGTATGATCCCGGAACAGACCCGGCGGGCAGGGCAAACAAAAAACACCCGAAACCTGCCCGCAGACATGACTGATGACCCGTAAAAAGCACTTCCGTCTGCTATAAACGGCGTCTCCGCACGCCGCACGCGGCTTGCCGCGGGATGCTAAACCCTAAATCCGGATAACCCCTTGAACAGACAAAATTTTTACGCATCCCGCAGCAAAAAACTTTTGTGTGCAAATCGCCGAAGACACCGCCGAAAGCACTGCTTACGAGGCTGTCATGACTCAAAACATCTTATACCTCATTTTCGTTCAAAGGGGTACTTTGCGGGTAAGCATTTTTTTCATGGCCTTTGTAGACCTCTGCCGCCGGCCGTGCGTCATGTCTCCCAGGAAGAGGCAAAAAACCAAAACCAAACAAGGAGGTCTAACGCCATGAAAACCGGAAAAATCAGAACCGCAATCCTCGCCGCCATCTGCTGCGCCGTACTCGCGCCGGCAACCGCGTTCGCGGAGGACGACGCCACTGCGGACGTTCCCGCCGCGATCCGCGAAAGGGACCGGGAACGCGTCCAGGTCTCTGATCCGGCCCGGGCAGGCGACAGGATAGACGCCCGTCTCGACCGGCAGGGCGACAGGATCGAGCAGAGACTCGACCGCAACGCGGACCGGGCCCGGGCCGCCGGCCGCGACAGGCTCGCCAACCGCCTGGAAAACCGGGGCGACAGGATCAACCGCAGGCTCGACCGGCAGGGCGACAGGATAAACGCCAGGCTTCACCGCTCCCAGAACCGCAGCGCGGCAAGGACGGCCAGCCGGCAGGCCGTGCGCAGGAGGGCCCGCATCCACCGCTGAGGCCGGAACCAGGAGACGTGGAACAGTTTCTCGCGGACATTGAAAAGGAGGCCCTGGTCATGGCGGCACGGGTGACCGGCAGCGAGGCTGACGCCCTCGACATCCTTCAGGATGCGATGGTCAGCTTTGTCCGCCACGCCCGCAAGAGGCCCCGTGACCAGTGGCGTCTCTTTTTCTACCGCTGCCTCTGGAGCCGGATCCGCGACCGGGAGCGCCGCCAGCGGCTCCGGCTCCGTTTTTTCCGTCCCTTTTTCACGGGCAGGGACGGCGGACGGGAGAATGAACTCGAAAACGTGGCCGCTCCGCAGGTTATGGAACCGCAGCACGCACTTGAGCGCAAAAGCGAGCGAGAAATGATTCTCGCCGCCCTGGGCCTCCTTCCCCTGCGGCAGCAACAGACCCTGATGCTCAGGGAATGGCAGGGGTTTTCCGTGGCAGAAACCGCTGAGATCATGGGATGTTCCGGTTCCAGCGTCAAGACCCATCACGCCCGCGGGCTCAAATCCCTGCGGGAGATTCTCGAAAGGGAGGGAGTTGTTCATGAAGGATGAGCGCATCGGAAAAAAACTCGCCCAAGCCCTCGGCCATGAGGCGGCCGAACTGGGCCGCAGGCACGGCAGCCGTCTCGCCGCGGCCAGGCGGCAGGCGCTCGCGGCCGCGGCAAGGCCGGAACGGCGGAAAATCCTTCCCCTTCTGGCGCCTGCGGCCGCAGGCATGGCCCTTCTGGTCCTGCTCGCGGTTCAGGTGAACAGGAGCGGGCTTCCCGCGGGCATCGAAGGCGGCGATCTCGAGATCCTCGCCAGCGCGGGCGGCCCGGAGCTGCTCGAGGATATGGATTTCTACGCCTGGATCGCGGAAAGCCAGGGGGAGCTGAAATGAGGCGGCAGCCCGTGCTGATCGCCATCCTGGCGCTGCTTGCGCCGGTAAATCTCCAGGCCGCGCAGGATAAACAGGACGCGCCCGGCGCGGAACTGCTCGAGTTTCTCGCGGACTTCGCAGAAGACGACGGTTACGCCTGGCTCGACCGGGCCATGGCAGAAACCGCTGACCGTGAACAAGGCAACAACGAGGTCAAGGACGATGAAGACGATTAGACCGGCGATCCTTGCCGTCTGCCTGCTGACAATCCTCGTTCCCGCGCACGCGGCCCTGGCGGACGCAGGGCCGGGATGGCAGGAGCTTGCTCCCGAGACCAGGAAAATCCTCAAACCATTCGCCGGCCGCTGGGACAAACTTCCGCCGGAGCGGCGGGAAAAACTCGTGCGCGGCGCAAAACGCTGGGCCGCCATGACCCCGGAAGAAAGGAAAATAGCGCGCAGGCGGCTTGAACGCTGGAAAAAACTCAGCCCGGCGCGGAAAAAACGCATCAGGGAACGGTGGAAGAGGTTCAGAAAGCTGCCGCCTGCGGAAAGGAAAAGGATCCTCAGGGCCAGGCGCTGGTTCCGTTCCCTGCCGCCGGAACGCCGCCGCCGGCTGAAAGAGCGGTGGAAACGCCTCTCCCCGGAGCAGAAACGGAAGTTTTCCCGCAGGCTCAGTGGTCGCCGCCGTCCGGCCCGCCGCGGCCGGTGAGCCGCGACCAGAAACCGGGATAGAAGGAAAAGAGCAGCCCGGCGAACGTGGCCGTGGTCAGGGTCCAGAACAGGGCGAGATGCAGGGCGTGGTAGCGGTAGAGCAAAAGGTCGAGGACGAAGAGGACCAGGCCGAGGTGGACAAGGGCGCTGCCGAGCCGCTGCCAGTACCCCGGCCGCAGGAAGTTGAGCCGGCCGCTGCCGAGCGCGGCCATGACCGCGACCGCGGCCCGGAGCGCCA
>JALWTY010000037.1 GCA_026993265.1 Desulfobacterales bacterium | reverse complement strand
ACCTTTTCCTCGCTGGTCAGGCCGGCCTTCTGCAGCCGGCTGATGATCCTCCGTTCCTCTTCCCCGTCCAGGGTGCCGTCGGCATGGGCGGCGGCGATCATTACCTGGATCAGCCGGACGGCCCGGTCCTGTTCCCGGGCCGGGGCCGTGTCCGGAGTGGCGGCGCCAGCGGGCGGCGTGGGAGGAGGTGGCGGCGGCGCGGATCCCGGCGGGGGCGGCGGCACGGGCGGCCGGCCGCCTTCCGGAGCACCGGCGGACTGGGCCTGCCTGTCCTTGAGGATCTCGTAGGCGCCCACCCCGAGACCGATCATGGTCATCAGCCCCGCCCCCGAGGTCAATGAATCCATCAAACCATCACCGCGGCCACCCCGGCCGCCGGAGATGGCCTCCCCGACTATTCTTCCCAGCAACTGTTCCGCGTTGAACATGATTTTCTCCTCCCCAGCGAAAAATCACCGGATTCAAATTCAACATAGTGTAAAGGGGTAATTAAAAGGCGCCTAGCGCGCCAACCCAGGAAATTCAGAAGATTCCGCAAACACCGCGCAACGATTTGCATTTTATTGCAAGACAAAGGGAATACTTATATCTTTTCGATATATTCCAGAGTCTTTTCTGATCGAAGGTTTCCGGTATTCACTGTGGATTTCGGCTCAAACATCAAAACAAAAACCTCTTCTTCCGCAACCGGCATGTGCTCAACCCCCCTGGGTACTATAAAAAATTCACCCTCGTCCAGGGAAACATCCTTCTCGCGCAGTCTGATCGTCAAACTTCCCTTCACCACCATGAAAAATTCATCTTCCTTTTCATGATGGTGCCAGACAAACTCACCTTTCAATTTTGCAATTTTGACATACTGATGATTTAGCTCACCGACAATTTTCGGATCCCAATACTTTTCGATCAATAAAAACTTCTCGGTTAAATTGACTTTATTCACTTACCCCTCCTTACCTGATGGCCCATTAGATATCCATATGAAAAATTAGTGAAACTGTGTCTATCCAATGTCGAACAACTATCTTGCCAGCGGACGTCTTAAAGGCCTTCCCGGCCCACGGGATTCTTTTTTGCAATCCGGCCCTGGATGAAGTATAGTATAGGTAGAATAATCCCCAATCCGCAACGGGAAAGTCATGATTTTATCGGCCGCCTCACCAGCAAGCGAGTACCAGGGCCTGAGCGCCAGCGATATACCGGCGCAGATGCGTTCTGAACCGGCCCGGCCGGTGACAGTGAGTTCCGGTGCGCCCGGTTCCGGCTCTTCCGGGCTATCGCCAGTTACCGATCAGGTTACCCTGTCTCCCGAGGGCCAGGCCCTCAGCCGGGGACAGCAGAGCGGTCAGGTACGGGAAAAGGAGAACGCGAAAGCTGACAGCCAGGGATTGAGCCCGGAAGAACAGCAGGCTATCCAGAAACTCAAACAACGCGACCGCGAGGTCAAGGCCCACGAGCAGGCCCACCTGGCCAACGCCGGTCAGTATGCCGCCGGCGGTCCCTCCTACACCTATCAGACCGGTCCGGACGGACGCCGCTACGCCATCGGCGGCGAGGTGCCCATCGATGTCAGCAAGGAGAAAACTCCGGAGCAGACCATCCGCAAGATGGAGGTCGTACGCAGGGCCGCGCTGGCTCCGGCCAATCCTTCCGGCGCTGACCGGGCCATTGCGGCCCGGGCTTCCATGACCGAGGCTCAGGCCCGGCGTGAACTGACCCAGGAAAAACACGGCCAGGAAAAAACCAACGGTACGCCCGCAGCCGGACAACCATCAGCGGGCATGGCCGGTCCCTCACTCACACCGGATAACCAGGCCAATGACCTGACCGCCGCCCCGGCGCTCTGATCACCACGCCATGACTGACACCATCCCGCCGCAGCAGATACTGGAGTTTCTGCGCTGTTCCCCCACCCCCTACCATGCGGTGGCCAACCTCTGTCATCTTCTCGACCAGGCCGGGTTCACCCGGATTGACGAAACCGATGACGGCGAGATCCCCGGACCGGGCCGCTACTACCTGATCCGCGATCAGGGCAGCCTGGCAATCCTCCAGATCGGCACTG
>JALWTY010000036.1:1656-2074 GCA_026993265.1 Desulfobacterales bacterium | reverse complement strand
GCTCGCGGCGGTGGACGGCACCCTGCTCGCCGCCATCGGCGCCGACATGGACGATCTCGCCGACCTCGCCGATCTCATTGACCGCGGTATCCACGAAGAGGCGCCGGTCAGCGTCCGCGAGGGGCGTCTTATCCGCGAGGGCTACCATGCCGAACTCGACGAGCTCATCGCCCTCCAACGCAACGGCAAGGAACTCATTCTCGCCCTGGAAAACCAGGAGCGCGAGCGCACCGGCATCGCCTCCCTCAAGATCGGCTTCAACAAGGTCTTCGGTTATTATCTCGAGGTCAGCAAGGCCCAGAGCGCCAAGGTGCCGGAGAATTTTATCCGCAAGCAGACCCTGGCCAATGCCGAGCGTTATATCACCCCGGAATTAAAGGACTTCGAGAACAAGGTCCTGGGGGCGCAGGAGAAACGG
>JALWTY010000036.1:0-1646 GCA_026993265.1 Desulfobacterales bacterium | reverse complement strand
ATCCGCGAAGGGGCGGCGCGCCGCAGCCCGCGCCTGCTCGCCGCCGCCGCCCATCTCGCCGCCATCGACATGTACGCCGCCCTGGCCGAGGCGGCCCGGCGCTACCGTTACACCAGGCCGCGGGTCACCGACGGCGACGAGATCCACATCACCGAGGGCCGCCACCCGGTCATCGAGCGCTCCCTGCCGCCGGGGCGCTTCGTGCCCAACGATATCCATCTCGATCAGGAGAGCCAGGAAGTCATCATCATCACCGGCCCCAATATGGCGGGCAAATCCACGGTCCTGCGCCAGACCGCCCTCATCGTCCTCATGGCCCAGGCCGGTTCCTTCGTGCCCGCGGCCGCGGCCGACATCGGGGTAGTGGACCGCATCTTTACCCGGGTTGGGGCCATGGACAACTTGAGAAAAGGCCAGTCCACCTTCATGGTCGAGATGAACGAGACCGCCAATATCCTCAATAACGCCACCGAAAAAAGCCTGGTGATCCTCGACGAGATCGGCCGCGGCACCAGCACCTACGACGGCCTGGCCATTGCCTGGGCGGTGACCGAGCATCTGGTCAACAAGAACGGCCGCGGGGTCAAGACCATCTTCGCCACCCATTACCACGAACTCACCGACCTCGCCCGCACCAGCCCCCGGGTCAAGAATTTCAATATCGCGGTCCGCGAGTGGAACGACACCATCGTCTTTCTCCACAAGCTCCTGGCCGGCGGCACCAACCGCAGTTACGGGATCCAGGTGGCGGCCCTGGCCGGGGTGCCGCGGGCGGTCATCGAACGCGCCACCGAGATCCTGCACAATATCGAGGCCGGTGAGTTCAACCAGTACGGCAATCCCCGCATCGCCGGAGACAACGCCGCGCCGCCGGCCACGCCGAGCCAGCTCCAGCTCTTTGCCCCGGCCACCGATCCGGTCCACCTGAAACTCAAATCCATCGAGCCCGATCATCTCAGCCCCATGCAGGCCCTGACCCTGCTCTATGAACTCAAGGCCTTGAGCAACGACGACACACCGTGAAACTTCTGACCCGTCTCCTCATCGTCCTGCTCATCGCCACCCTCCCGGCCGCGGCCGCCGGGGCCAAACCCCTGCCCGCCTCCCGGCGGGCGGTCAAACAATACAACCTGGCCCGGGCCCGCTACAACGCCATTCGCTTCAGCACCGCGGCCGCGGCCGATTACCGCAACTGGCTCCTCTGCGCCCGCGCCTTCAAACAGTCCTACAAGACCGATCCCTACCACCCCCTGGCCCCATCGAGCCTGCTCACCCTGGGCCATCTCTATCACCGCATGTACAAAAAATTCGGCAAACCCGGCGATCTCGACGAGGCCCTCTCCTATTACGACGACCTGGTCACCCTGTTCCCCAAGCATAGCTACGCCGACGACGCCCTCTACAAGACCGCGAAAATCTATGCCCGGGAATTGGGGGATTACAAGGACGCGGCCCTGGTCTTTGCCCGCCTGCTGGCGGTCTATCCCAACGGCGACATGGTCAAAAAGGCGGCGGCCGATCTCAAGAGCCTCAAGAAAAAGACACCGCCGCCGGCCCTGAGCGCGACAACCACCGCCGCCGGACAGAAGACTCCTTCCCATGCCGGCGGCCATCAACGCGAGATGCTCAAACCCGCCCCGCCGCCC
>JALWTY010000035.1 GCA_026993265.1 Desulfobacterales bacterium | reverse complement strand
TCTGCCTGGAGCCGAAGGGGGTCAGGCGGAGAAGGCGGCCGCCGGGCTCGTCCACCACCTCGGCCATGACCGCGGCATCACGGCCGATTTCATGTTTCCGCAAGAGCGCCAGCGCCTCGCCGGCCGCGTCCGCCGCCGCGATCACCACCATCCTGCCCTCGTTGGCGACGAACAGGGGATCGATGCCGAGGATGTCGCAGGCCACGGCCACGTCGTCCGCGACCGGGACTTCGCCGACGAGCACGCTCAGGCCGGCCGCGCCGGCGAGCTCGGCCAGCACCGCCCCGGCCCCGCCGCGGGTGGCGTCGCGCATCACCCGGATCTCCGGCCCGAGCCGGTCCACCAGCTCCAGGGCGATCTCGTGCAGGGGAGCGGTGTCGCTCCTTATCTCGGAAGAAAAGGACAACCTGCCCCGGGCCAGCATCACCGCCATGCCGTGGCTGCCCAGCGGGCCGCTGACGATGACCGCGTCGCCCGGGCGGATGAACTCGGGGCCGGACTCGAAATCCCCGGCGATCACCCCGATGCCGCTGGTGTTGATGAACAGGCCGTCGCAGCCGCCGCGGCCCACCACCTTGGTGTCGCCGGTGACGATCTCCACCCCGCAGCGGGCCGCGGCCCTGGCCATGGAAACGCAGACCCGCTCGAGATCGGAAAGCGGAAACCCCTCCTCGATGACGAATCCGCAGGAGAGCCACAAGGGCCGGGCCCCGCTCATGGCCAGGTCGTTGACCGTGCCGTTCACCGCCAGCTCGCCGATGTCGCCGCCGGGGAAGAAGATGGGATCGACCACGAAGGTGTCGGTGGAAAAGGCCAGGCGGCCGGCCGGCGCCTCCAGGCGGGCCGAGTCATCGAGCCGGTCGAGGACTGGGTTTGAAAAACAGCGGGCAAAGAGGCTGTTTATCAATTCCGCGCTCATCCGGCCGCCGCTGCCGTGGCCGAGGGTGACGCGGCCGCCCGTTGCCGCCGCCCCCGGCAGGGGGCAGGAATCGCCCTTTGCTTCCCTCATGGCTCACCCCCTCCGGTAATGGTAATAGGCGGCGCAGGCCCCCTCGGAAGAGACCATGGTCGCGCCGAGCGGGCTCTCCGGGGTGCAGGAGACCGCAAAGGCCGGGCACTGATCCGGACGCAGCAGCCCTTGCAACACCTCGCCGCTGCGGCATTCGCCGCTCTCCTCCGCCCGCAGGGCGGCAAGCGAAAAGCGTTCAACCGCGTCAAAGGAAGAAAACTCCGGCCGCAGGCCGAGGCCGCTTGCCGGAATCACGCCGATGCCGCGCCACTTCTGGTCCACCGGTTCGAACACCCTGGCGACCGCCGCCATCGCCCTGGGGTTGCCCCCGGGCCGCACCGAGCGGGCGTACTGGTTCTCCACCCGGCATTCCCCCTGCTCCAGCATCCGCACCAGGATCAGGATCCCCTCGAGGATGTCGTTGGGCTCGAGCCCGGTGGCCACCACCGGCTTGCGGTGTTGTGCGGCGAATTCCTCGTAGGCCGAAAGCCCGGTGACCGTGCAGACATGGCCCGCGGCCAGGAACCCGTCCACCTTCACCTCTCCGGCCGCGGTCAGGGCCGCGAGCACCGGCGGCACCATCACCTGGGAGACCAGGAGGGAGAAGTTGCTTATCCCCCGCTCTTTCGCCGCCAGCACCGCCATGGCGTTGGCC
The DNA here is from genome assembly GCA_026993265.1 of Desulfobacterales bacterium. GTDB lineage: Bacteria > Desulfobacterota > Desulfobulbia > Desulfobulbales > JAJRZW01 > JAJRZW01. The sequence continues at coordinate 6,808 of JALWTY010000035.1, read as the reverse complement.
GGGGCCGTGGTCTCGAAGCCGATGGCGAAGAAGACCACCTGCCGGTCCGGCTCGGCCGCCGCCATCTCCACCGCCTCGAGCGGCGAATACACCACCCGGACATCACCGCCCGCGGCCCGGGCCGAGAGCAGGTCTTCCCCGCTGCCCGGCACCCGCAGCATGTCCCCGAAGCTGGCAAGGATAACCCCGGGCCGCCGGGCCAGGGCCACGGCCCGGTCGATGGTCTCCACCGGGGTGACGCAGACCGGGCACCCCGGCCCGTGAATCATCACGATTCCGGCCGGCAGGGCCTGGTCGATGCCGGCGGCGAGCAGGGCGTGGGTCTGGCCGCCGCATACCTCCATGATCCGCCACGGCCGGGTGGCCACCCGGCGCAGCTCGGCCATGATCCCGAGCCCGAACCCGGGATCGCGGGCCCAGGCAAGCAGGCCGGTCCCGTTCATGCGCCCCCCTTGCCGGCGGCCGCCGCGGCCAGATCGTCCCCGATACGGGCCACGAACATGAGATGGATCAGGCTGCCGCCGTCCCGGCCGCTCACCCCGCGGACCACCGCGAACAGCCCCAGCCGGGCCGGGGCCGCTTTGTCGGTCTCGATGTAGAGGAGATGATCGGCGAGCCCGCCGTCCACCTCTTCCTTGCTGAACAGGGCCGCGCCGCCGCCGGAGATGTCGGCGAGAACGGCGAAGCCGCGGCTTGTCTCGAAGCCTGGCGCTTCCCGGCGGTCGGTCTCGTCCGCGGCAACCTTCTCGACCACCCCGTCATCCATGCTGCGAAAGACCCGCAAGCCCCCATCGCGCAGGGCCAGCTCGACCTCATCAGGCACCCGCCGCCAGGAGACCACCACCTCGCCCTCGGGCCGCAGCCGCTTGCCGTACCTGGGATCGAGGCACTCCACCCGGCAGCCGTCGGCCTTGACCGCGCTCACCCGGGCCTGGATCACGTAACGCCGCCCGTCCGGTCCGGGGAAGACCACCAGCAGGAGGGCCCCGGCCTTGAGGTAGGGAACCAGGTCCGGGGCCTCTATCTCAAAATTCTCCTCGTCGATCCCGGCGCTGACCACCCCCCGCAGCGGCCGCCCCTTGAAAAGGACGGCAAGGGGCAACCCCTTGACAACGAAACGCTCGAACATCCCCTCGGGCAGGGCCGCAAGCGAGCGGCACTGGACGTTGTTGCGGTCGATGATCGTCTTTATCTGCGAAGATATCTCGATGATGTCGGCCATTTTTCCCTGTTTTTCCGGCTATGAAATCATTTTCCCGTCTCTTCGGGGGCATTTGCCTCCAGGGCCCGCATGAGCAGGTCGCGGTCGCCCACATCCACTCCGGCGGCGGCCGCGGCCTCGACGTACTCGCGCCAGGCGGCCAGCCTCTTCTCCGCCTCCTCCGGATCGACGATGGAGATGGCGAACCCGGCGTGGACCATGACGAAGTCCCCCTTGCGGGCCTCGGGAACGTACTCGAGGCACACCCGGTTCCTGACCGGCCCGTAGGCCACCTCGGCCATGAGCAGGCCGGAGCTGTCATCTGTTTCAACCACCCTGCCAGGCACCGCGAGGCACATTTTTCACCCCTTCCGTTTTTTTTGCCTTTTGCCCGGCTCTGAGCCCGTAAGACAGGCTCAGGGCCGGGCCGCCCGCGCCGCCACCGCCTGGCCGAGCGCGATCCCGCCGTCTCCCGGCGGCACCCGGCGGTGATGCAGGACAGCAAAACCGGCGGCGGCGAGCTCGGCCTTGATCACGGCAAAGAGCAAGGGGTTGACAAAGACCCCGCCGCTCAAGGCCACGGTATTCGTATTTTGCCTGCGGCATACCTGGGCCGCGGCCCTGGCCAGGCCCCGGCCCAGGCCCCGGTGGAAACGGGCGCTGACCCGGCCGGGCCCTGCCCCGGCGGCCAGGTCGGCCGCCACCGCGCGGACGAGCCCCGGGGTGTCGATGCGGACGAAACCGTGGTCATCCTCCAGCTTAACAGGATATGCCCCATCCTCGCCAGGGTCGGCCGCGGCCATGAGCCGGGCCGGGGCCTCGCCGTCAAAGGAGGAGAAGAGACACAGCCCGCACATGGCGCTGACCGCGTCGAACAGGCGGCCGCAGCTCGTGGTCATTGGTGCGTTTATCCTGGCCTCCAGCGCCATCCGCACCGTCTCGGTGTCCCCGGCCGCGCTCACCGCCTCGGGCATCATCCCCGCGCATCCGGACTGATGGACAAAGGCCGCGGCCGTGCGCCAGGGCTCGCGCACGGCCGTATCCCCGCCCGCAAGCCGCAAGGGGGCAAGCGATCCGCAACGCTCGGAGGCGGCAAGGGTGCCCGCGAGGATCTCCCCGCCCCAGATGCTTCCGTCCGGCCCGAGTCCGGCGCCGTCGAGAACGATGCCCACTGCCGGGCCAGTGACGCGGTTCTCGGCGAGGCAGGCGGCGAAGTGGGCGTGGTGGTGCGGGACCCGCACGATCTTGCGCCCGGACTCCGCGGCCCAGCGGCTCGAAAGGTAGTCGGGGTGCAGGTCGCAGGCGACGATCCCGGGTCTTGTACCCAGGAGTTTCTCGAGCCGTCCGACCCCGGCGGCAAAGGCGTCCATGACCGCGGCGTTCTCGAGATCGCCCAGGTGGTGGCTGAAAAAGGCCAGGTCGCCGCGCAGCAGGCAGACCGTGTTCTTCTTGTTGCCGCCCACTCCCAGCACCGGCGGGCCGGACGCGGCGAGCCGGACCGGCCGGGGCACGTGCCCGCGGCTGCGGCGGACGGGAACAAGCGCGCCGCCGAGCTCGATCTCCACCGAGTCGTCGCAGCCGGTGAGGATGTCGCGGTCGTGGAAGAGGAAGAGGTCCGCGATCCCGGCAAGCTTCTCCATGGCCTCGTGGTTGGCGGTGACGATGGGCTCGCCGCTACGGTTGCCGCTGGTCATCACCAGGAGATCGAGATTGTCCGCAAAAAGCAGATGGTGCAGCGGCGTATATGGCAGCATGACGCCGAGATGGGCAAGGCCGGGGGCCACCTCCGGGCAGGGCGCGTCCGCGGCCAGGCGGGGCAGGAGAACGATGGGGGCCCGGGGCGAGACCAGGGCCTGCCGGGCCGCGGCGCTTATGACGGCGACGGTTGCCACCGTTTCCAGATCCCGGGCCATGAGGGCAAAGGGTTTGGCCGGCCGCTGCTTGCGTTGCCGCAAACGGGCCACGGCCCGGCGGTCGCGGGCGCTCGCCGCGAGGTGAAAACCGCCCACCCCCTTGACGGCGACGATCCCCCCCCGGATCAGGCGCTCGACGCAAAGGGAGACGGCCTCCTCCCCCTCGGCCCGGGGCCGCCCGTCCGGATCCGTCAAGACCAGGCCCGGGCCGCATTCCGGGCAGCAGTTTGGCTGGGCGTGAAAACGGCGGTCGGCCGGGTCCTCATACTCGCGCCGGCAGGCCGAACACATGGTGAAAGCGGCCATGGAGGTCGCGGCCCGGTCGTAGGGAAGGCTGGCAAGGATGGTGTAACGCGGGCCGCAGGCGGTGCAGTTTATGAAGGGGTGACGGTAACGGCGGTTCCCCGGATCGCGCATCTCGGCGAGACAGGCGGGGCAGACGGCGAGATCCGGCGGGACCATGACCATGGCCGCGGCCCCGTCCTGCCGGGAGGCGAGGATGACGAAACCGCGCTCTTCCGCCGGGGCGATATCCTCTTCCTCGCAGGCCAGGACCGTGGCCGGTTCCGGCCCCTCGTCCCGGAGGGCGCGGGAGAACCCGGCCACCGCCGCGGCCGGACCCTGGACCTCGATCTCGAGCCCCTGGCCGGTGTTGCGCACGAAACCGGACAGGCCCAGGGAGCAGGCGAGGTTGTGGACATGGGGCCTGAACCCCACCCCCTGGACGAAACCCCGGAGCAGTAGCCGCCGCCGGATCACCCCGCCACCCTGCGGCGTTCCCTGCCGATCCAGTCGAGCCATGAAGAAAACCCCTGGCCGGTTTTGGCGTTGAGTTCGATGAACTCGAGCCCGGGGTTGACCGCGAGCCCGCTCTGCCGCAGCCGGGCGGGGTCGCAGTCGAGATGGGGGAGGAGGTCGGTCTTGTTGATGAGGCAGAGGGAGGCGGCCCGGAACATGTAGGGGTACTTTTCAGGCTTGTCCTCGCCCTCGGTGACGCTCACTATGGCCACCTTGGCGGCCTCGCCGAGGTCGAACATGGCCGGGCACACCAGGTTGCCGACGTTCTCGATGAAGACCACGCTGCCGGGCGCGGGATCGAGCCCGGCAACCGCGTCCGCCACCATGCGGGCGTCGAGATGGCAGCCGCTGCCGGTGTTGACCTGCACGGCCCTGGCCCCGGCCCGTTCGATGCGCTCGGCGTCGTTGGCGGTCTGCTGGTCGCCCTCGATCACCGCCACCGGCACGGTTCCGGCGAACTCGGCGATGGTGCGTTCGAGGATGGAGGTCTTGCCGGAACCCGGAGAACTGACCAGGTTGAGAGCGAGGATGCCGCGTTCCGCGAAGAAGGCGCGGTTGGCCGCGGCAGCCCCGGCATTGGCCGCGAGCAGATCCCTTTCCACCGCGAGCCTGCGCGAGCCATTCTCCCCGGAGCAACCGCAATCACCGCACATACGAGCTCACCCTCACCCTCACCGGACCGTTATCGCCTTTATCCGCAGGACGTCCCCGCCCGAGACCTCGACCCCGGCGGCGCCGCACCCGGGACATTTTACCAGAAAGGCATCGAGGGAAAAGACCCGGCCGCAGGCGCGGCACTCCCCCCGGCCGGGCACCGGCTCGAGCTCTATCCGGGCGTCTTCCGCAATCGTCCCCCGGCAGGCGGCCTCAAAACCGAAAACCAAAGCGTCGGCCATGACCCCGGAGAGAAGCCCCACCTCGAGTTCGATGGTCTCTACGGCCGCCGCGCCCTCCCGGGCGGCGGTCTCGCAGGCGAGGTCCACGATCTCGCAGGCCAAGCTCAACTCGTGCATGGACGCGGATCAGCCCTCGGCGAACAGGGGCAGGTGGCGGGCCGCCATCCTGAAGAGGAATATGCCCAGGGCCACTATCCCCAAAGTCACCATGAACTCTGGGAAGGTGGGGAAATATTCTCCCCCCTTGGCGACGCTGTAGTCCTCCATGCTGAACAGGCAGACGTTGAGCCGGTTGACCAGCACTCCGGCTATGACCAGCACGTTCACAAGAAACAGACGCCCCCTGGCGGCAAAGGTGCTGCGGCCGGCAAGCAGGGCCAGCGGCAGGAAAACTCCCAGGACCATCTCGAAGAGGTACATGTTCGCTTCCAGGCTGCCGTCAAAGGCGGCGGCGGGCCCTGGGCCGGTTATGAGCAGGGCCAGCTTGAAGAACAGATACACCACGAGGGTGTTGCGCACGCCGCGGCCCAGCCCCTGAAATATCTCCATGTCCACCCTGTGGCCGAAGGCCTTCTGGGAGAGCATGGCCTCGAGGCTGACCATGGCGAGCCCCATGGCGACTGCCGATATCAAAAACATGTAGGGAAGAAGCTGGGAGTACCACAACCGGCTCATCTTCGCCCCGGCGATGAGGAACACGGCCCCGAGCGAGGCCTGGTGCAGGGTGGATAACATCACCCCGAAGATTACCGCTCCGGCCATGATCCGGTTCACCACCGCAAGCGCCCTGCGCCAGGCGAGCTTTTCGAGCAGCATGGGAGACGACTCTATGGCCAGGGTGGTGGTGTAGAGGATGACGTGGATGGCAACCACCCACATGACCGAATGGACCTGCCACATCACCGCCGGATGCCACAGCCGGAAGGGATGGCCGATATCGAGGAACAGCGCGGCAACGGCCATCAGGTAACCGAGAAATGCGGTGAGGATGGCCGGCCTCGCTATGGGCCGGTACTTCTTCCAGTTGAAGATGTAGATGGCGCAGGCGATGACGAACCCGCCCGCGGCCATGGCCACCCCGCCGAGCACGTCGAACCCGAGCCAGAAACCCCAGGGGTAGAGGTCGTTCAGGCCGGTGGACGCGCCAAGGCCAAGGAGCATCCGGTATCCCATGGCCGCGATTCCGGCAAGCATGAAGAGAAAGAGAACCATCATGTGAACCGACCAGCGTTCTCCGGCGCGGCTGTCCTGACTCATGGCATCCTCCAGCTAATCGTTGTCACTGCGGCGCAACCTCTTCCCAGAATCTTTTTCCCGCCGTTCCCGCATCTCCGGCCACGACCGGGGCGAGCCCCCGGGCCGCGAGCTCCGCGGCCACCGCCTCCACCACCTCCCCGCAGGCCCGGGCCACGGCCGGGGACAGCTCGAGCCCGGGTTCGAGGTTTTCCGGCTCGATGCCGTACAGCACGGTCTCGCCGGGCATCTCGCCGGTGAGCGCGGCCGCGGCCAAGAGGTCTGAAAGGCCAAGCTGGTGCGGGGAGATGCGGGAACGCATGCGGGCCGGAACCTCGCCGCCGGACAGCCTGAGCACGCTTCCCGGCTCCGCGCCCGAGCTCATGGCGTCGATTATCACCAGAAGGTCGCGGCCGGCTATATGGCGGAGAAGCTCGATTCCGGCGGTGCCGCCGTCAAGGATTTCCACCGCGTCCGGGAAGCGGAAGCTCCGCTCGAGCATGGCCGCGGCGTGCACGCCCACGCCCTCGTCGGAGAGCAGGACGTTGCCGACTCCGAGGACCAGCGCCCGCATCTACAAGGCCCTCACCCGGACGATTTCGTTCTCGTCCGGGTCGAAGAGGTGGACGGCGCAGGCCAAGCACGGATCAAATGAATGCACCGTGCGCAGCACCTCGAGGGGTTTTTCCGGATCGCTCACCGGGTTGCCGACCAGGGCGGCCTCGTAGGGGCCGGGCTCGTCCCGGTCGTTCCTGGGCCCCGCGTTC
>JALWTY010000034.1 GCA_026993265.1 Desulfobacterales bacterium | reverse complement strand
GCCCCGGAGTTGGCGAAGAAGACCTTTTCCGCGAAACTGTTCTCCACCAGGGTCTCGGCCAGCCGGGCCGCGGGCTCGGTGTAGAAGAGGTTTGATACGTGGACCAGGGTGGCGGCCTGGCGGCAGACCGCGTCCGCCACCCCGGGATGGGCGTGGCCCAGGCCGGTCACCGCGATGCCGGAGAGGAAGTCCAGGTATTCCCGGCCGTCCGCGCCCTTCAGGCGGCAGCCCCTTCCCTCGACCGCCACCACCGGGAAGCGGCCGTAGGTGTTGCAGATGTATTTTTCTGTTTGGCTGATGACCTTTTCCGCGTCGATGTTCATTTTTCCCTCTGATGACGGCGTTAGGGCCGGATTATCTCGGTGCCGACCCCGCTCTTGGTGAAGACCTCGAGCAGGACCGCGTGCTCGGTGCGGCCGTCGATGATGTGGGCCTTGGCCACCCCCTTTCTGACCACGTCCTGGCAGCAGCGGACCTTGGGGATCATGCCGCCGGCGATGACCCCTTCCTCGATGAGGCGGTCGGCGTCCTGGCAGGTGAGGGAGCTTATCAGCTCGCCGTCCGCGTTCATGATCCCGGCCACGTCGGTGAGAAGCAGGAGCTTTGCCGCGGCGAGCTCCGCCGCCACCGCCCCGGCCACCAGATCGGCGTTGATGTTGTAGGCCCGGCCGTCCGGCCCCACCCCCACCGGCGCGATCACCGGGATGAAGTCCTGGCCCGAGAGGCTCTCGAGCAGGGCCGCGTTGATGCCGGTGACCTCGCCCACCCGGCCGAGGTCGATCAGCTCCGGCGGAGCATCTGGCTCGTTCTCCTTGCGGATGGTCATCTTCTTCGCCTTGACCAGATCGCCGTCGCGGCCGGAGAGGCCCACCGCCTTGCCGCCGTGGAAGTTTATCAGCCCGACGATCTCCTTGTTGACCTTGCCGACCAGGACCATCTCCACCACGTCCATGGTCTCGGCGTCGGTGACCCGCATCCCCTCGACATAGCTCGGTTCGATGGACAGCCGGTCGAGAAGCCGGTTTATCTGGGGGCCGCCGCCGTGGACGATCACCGGGTTTATGCCGATGTACTTCATCAGGATGACGTCGAGGGCGAAGTTGTGCTTGAGCTCCTCGTCCACCATGGCGTGGCCGCCGTACTTTATCACCACGGTGCGGCCGTAGAACTCGCGGATGTAGGGCAGCGCCTCGACCAGGGTCTTGGCGCGGGCGATTATCTCTTCCATTTCTTGTCTCCGGTCAGATCTTGGGAAAGATGCGACGATAATAATGGGTTGGCCTGCGGCTGTCAAAAGGACGGCCGCGGGGCGGGGAGGAAAAAACTTGACCGTGTCCCGGCTTTGCTGCGAGAATTTTTTTGATCCTTTCGCGTTTGAGCCAGGGGAGGGCTGTATGGGAAAAGAGCGGCAGGACATGGAGCTCGAGGAGTGCATGCGCAAGAGCCGCGAGGCCCTTGCAGCCCTGTTCGAGTTCTCCCGCAGGCTCGCCGCCCAGGTGAGCCTCGGCGACATTTACCGGGTCTGCAACCAGACCGCCCTCGACCTTCTCCGCCTCGATTTCTCCACCCTGATGACCGTCTCCGATGACGGGAATGCCCTGGTCATCCGTGACGCCATCGGCTTCCCGGAAGAGATGATCGGCACCTTCAGGCTGGTGGACGGCCAGGGGCTCTCCACCCGCGTCTTTGTCCGCGGCGAGCCCGATACCGTGCTCGACTTCGCGCGGGAGACCCGTTTCGAGGTGCCGCCGGTGGTCTTCGAAAAGGGGATCACCTCGGGCCTGTGCGTGCCCATGTTCGCGGGCGAGGAGCGCTTCGGGGTGCTCATCGGCCATACCAGGGAGAAACGCGCCTTTACCGCCGACGAGATTGATCTCTACCAGAGTTTCGCCAACCAGGCCGCGGTGGCGATCAAGAACGTGGTTCACGCCGAGGCCGTGCGCCTGGCCCAGGCCCGTTACGAGGCGGTCTTCAACGCCACCGGCGAGGCCATTTTCATTCACGACGGCGATACCGGCAGGATTCTCGACGTCAACCGGGCCATGCTCGAGATGTACGGCTGCAGCCGTGAAGAGGTGCTTTCCGGAAAGGTTGACGACCTTGTCGCCGGAACGCCGCCTTACACCAGCGAGGAAGCCATCGCCTGGATCAGAAAGGCGATGAACGAGGGCCACCAGACCTTCGAGTGGCAGGCCCGCCGCAAGAACGGCGAGCTCTTCTGGGTCGAGGTCTCCCTCACCCGCACCGAGATCGAGGGAAAGCCGCGGGTGATCGCGGTGGTGCGCGACATCGGTGAGCGCAAGCGGATGGAGGAGCAGATGCGCCAGGTGCAGAAGCTCGAGAGCCTTGGCGTTCTGGCCGGCGGCATCGCCCACGACTTCAACAACCTGCTCATGGCCATTCTCGGCAACGCCGATCTCGCGCTGGCCGAGATGTCGCCTGTGTCGCCGGGGCGTGAGAACATCGAGGCCATCGAGACCACGGCCCGCCGCGCCGCCGAGCTCTGCCGTCAGATGCTCGCCTATTCCGGCCGGGGCAAATTCGTCATCGAGGCCATCGACCTGAACGCCCTGGTGGAGGAGATGACCCACATGCTGGAGGTCTCCATATCGAAAAAAGTGGTGATCAAGATGAATCTGGCCGCAAACCTTCCCAGGATCGACGGAGACCCCGGCCAGATCCGCCAGGTGGTGATGAACCTGGTGATAAACGGCTCCGAGGCCATAGGCGAGCGCAGCGGGGTCGTCTCCATCTCCACCGGGGCCATGGACTGCGACGCCGCCTACCTGGAAGACACCTTTGGCGAGCGCGGCCTCGCCCCGGGAACCTATGTGTTCCTCGAGGTGGCCGATACCGGCTGCGGCATGGACGAGGAAACCATGGCCCGGATATTCGATCCCTTCTTCTCCACCAAGTTCACCGGACGCGGCCTGGGCATGGCGGCGGTTCTGGGGATTGTCCGCGGCCATAGCGGCGCGATCCGGGTATACAGCGAAAGGGGCTGCGGCACCACCATCAAGATCCTGTTCCCTGCGTCGAGAATTCCGGCTGTGGAAGAGGATGCGTCCGTTGTCGCTGAGGCCGGAATAGAAGGCGGCGGCCGCCTGATCCTCATGGTTGACGATGAGCCCACGGTGCGTACGGTCGGGGCCAAGATGCTCGAGAGCCTCGGGTTCCGGGTCATAACCGCGGGAGACGGGGCCGAGGCGTTGGAGCTGTTTGCCGGGCGCTGCGATGAGATCTGGTGCGTGCTGATGGATTTGACCATGCCCCGGATGGACGGCGAGGAGGCCTTCCGCGAGATGCGGCGGATAAAAAAGGATGTCCGGGTGATACTGTCAAGCGGTTACAACGAGCAGGAGGTGAGCCAGAAGTTCGTGGGCAAGGGACTGGGCGGGTTCATCCAGAAACCGTTCCAGCTCAAGGATCTGCGGAAGGCGTTGTCCCGTATCGGTTGAGCTTCCGTCAGCCGCCGCGGATGCCGGGCCGGGGTTTTCTCGTCACCTCTTTTCCCGTCTTTTTCAGAAAGCGGCAGAGCACCTCAAAGTACATCTGCCCGGTCTTTTCCGGGATGTCGCGGTGTCCCGCGCCCGGCACCATCTGGAGTTCCTTGCTCCTTGCCGCGCATTCCGCCTGCATGGTTCCGGCCTCGTCAAAGGGGATCACCTGGTCGTTTGCGGCGTGGAGGATCATGGTCGGCCTGGTTATTCCCCGCAGTTTTTCCAGGTTGGCGAACCCGTCCTCCTCCGCGATGCCGAGGGATTCGTAATCTATTCCCAGGGCGGAGAGCAGGGTCAGGGTGCGGCCGAAACCGCTTTCGATGATGAGGCCCGCGGCAAGAGCGGGATGAAAGGCGGCGAGCTCGATGGCGCAGGCCGAGCCCAGCGAGCGGCCCATGACCGTCACCGGTCCGGTCCGCCCCTCTTTTTTGAACAGCTCCACCGCCTGTTCGAACACGGCGTGGGCGTCCCGGATCATGGCGGTGGCGCAGGGCTTGCCTGAACTGTTGCCGTAACCGCGGTAGCCGGCCGCGAGTACCGCCACGCCCGCCTTTGCGAAGCCTGCGCCGATGTGGTCGCAGCCGGCCACGGTGTCGCGGGCGCCGTGAAAGAGGACGATGTTTGCCCCGTCATCGCCTTCGGGCCGGTAGAAACGGCAGCCGATGATGCAGCCGTCGCCGTCCAGGTTGACGTCCCTGGCCTTGGCAGGGGCCGGGGCGGAAAGGGGGGCGGGAAAGAACATCTTTTCCGTGATCTCGTCCCGGTCCAGGGCCGGGTAACTGCGTGCGGTTATTCTCTCTCTCAGCTCCATTCCTTTCTCCATTGCAGATAACCGCCTCGTAAAAATCCGCTTTTGCGGCCTTTTTACGAGGCGGAAGGCAAAAGTCAAAAGTAAAAAGTCAAAAGTATCGGCAGGTTACGAGTCAGATTTTTTGTGCCCCCGGTGCTGTTCAAGGGGCTTTGCGAGTACATCAAACCTCACGAATTTCTGTCTCCTGTCTCCTGCCTCCTGTTTCCTGGATGCAAGATGCGTTCCCGCTTTACAAGCGGGGTATGGCCTATTAAGCTTGGGGCATGAAGGCGACGCGCAAAAAGATTCCGGCCATTATAGCCCTTTTCCTCTTTCTGGTCACGGCCGCTTTTGCTTCTGCTGCACCGGTGCAGGTGGAGGCGGACCGGATGGAATCTGCAAGCGGCGAGAACCTGGTGCGTTTTTCCGGTCACGTGGAGGCAAGGCAGGAGGGGCTTGTCATCAGGGCCGCGGAGATGGACGTCCACTACCGGAAGGCCGCGGGCGGGGAGAAAAGGGAAAAGGCCGCAGTGGATAGGATAGTGGCCCGCGGCGGAGTAACCCTGATCCGGGAGGGCTGGGTGGCCACCGGCCGGGAGCTGGACTACGCCCCCGAGCGCTCCACCGCCGTGCTCACCGGCGACGTCCAGGTGCGGCAGGGCAGCAACCTGGTCAGCGGCGAACGCATCGTTCTCGACCTGAAATCGGGCCGCACCGTGGTGGAGCGCGGGGAGAGCGGGGGCAAGAGGGTGCGGGCCTTCTTCTATCCAGATTCCGGGGAGGAAAAGTGATGGCCCGGCTCGCCACCGAGGAGATCGTCAAGAGCTACCGCGGCCGCCGGGTTGTGGACGGCATCAGCATCGCGGTGGAGAGCGGCGAGATCGTCGGGCTTCTCGGCCCCAACGGCGCTGGCAAGACCACTTCCTTTTATTGCATTGCCGGGTTCATCCGGCCTGATTCCGGCCGGGTTCTTCTGGACGGCGGGGAGATAACCGCCCTGCCCATCTATGCCAGGGCCCGGCGCGGCATAAGCTACCTGCCGCAGGAGGCCAGCGTCTTCCGCCGCCTTTCGGTGAGCGACAACGTCCGCATCATCCTCGAGCAGCGCAGGGTTCCCCGCCGCGAGATCCCGGCCCGGATCGAGGAGTTGCTCGCGGAGATGAAGCTTTCCCATATCGCGGCCAATCCCGGTTACGGCCTCTCCGGCGGCGAGCGCCGCCGGGTGGAGATCATGCGGGCGCTTGCCACCGAGCCCAGGTTCATCCTCCTCGATGAGCCCTTTGCCGGCATCGATCCCCTGGCTGTGGCCGATCTCCAGGAGATAATCCGCGATCTGAAGGGGAAAGGGCTGGGAATTCTTATAAGCGACCACAACGTCCGCGAGACCCTGGCCGTCTGCGATCGGGCCTATATCGTCAGCCAGGGCGGGATCCTGGTGAGCGGTGAGGCGGACGAGATAGTGAACAGCCCCGAGGCGAGGCGCTTCTACCTCGGCGATAAATTCCGGATGTAATCTGTCATGGCGCTCGAACTCAGACAACAGCTCAAGCTGACCCAGCAGTTGGTCATGACCCCCCAGCTCCAGCAGGCGATCAAGCTTCTGCAGCTTTCGCGGCTGGAGCTGGTCAGCGCCGTTGAGCAGGAAATGGCCGAGAATCCCCTGCTCGAGGAGGATACCGGCACAGACGAGGCCGCCGCCGACGGCGACGCCGCTGTGGCGGAGGAGCCCCAGCCTGCCCCGGACGACTCCACCTCGGAAGTGACCATGGACGAGACCGCCTTGGCCGAGATCGACTGGCAGAACTACATCAACGAGTACGATTCCCTGCCCCAGGTCAGCGGCCCGGTGGAGGTGAACCCGGACCTGCCCTCGAAACTCGACATTCTTAGCCGCAGGCCCGACCTGCAGAGTCATCTCAACTGGCAGCTGGGCCTAAGCGACATGGACGAGGCGGAGCGCGAGGTGGGGGAGTTCATAATCGGCAACATCAACCGCGATGGTTACCTCGAGGCCGACATCGACGCCATCGCCGCCGGAACCGGCTGCAGCCGGGAGACCGCGGAAAAGGTCCTGGCCCTGATCCAGGACATGGACCCGGCCGGGGTCGGGGCCAGAAACGTGCGCGAGTGCCTCCTGCTTCAGCTCGAGAAGCTAGATCTCGGCGACACCCTTGCCGCAAGGATCGTCCGGGACCACCTGAAGCTGCTCGAGAACCGCAACTACAAGGCGTTGATCCGCGCATGCTCCGGCCGCCGCGAGGAGGTTCTTGCCGCGGTCGAGACCATCACCTCGCTCGATCCCTTTCCCGGACGGCAGTATTCCGAAGAGGATGTGCAGTACATCGTCCCGGATGTCTATGTACAGAAGGTGGACGGCGAGTACGTTATCACCCTGAACGACGACGGCCTGCCGCGGCTCCGGCTCAGTTCATACTACCGCCGGATAATGGAGCAGGCCGACAGCGATCCCGCGGCCCGGGAGTACATCCGCGACAAGCTCCGTTCCGCCACCTGGATGATAAAGTCCATCCAGCAGCGGCAGCGGACCATCTACCGGGTGGTTGAGAGCATCGTCAGGTTCCAGCGGGAGTTTTTCGACAAGGGGGTTGAGTACCTGAAGCCGATGGTGCTCAGGGACGTGGCCGAGGACATCGACATGCACGAGTCCACCATCAGCCGGGTCACCAGCAACAAGTACGTCCACACCCCGCAGGGAACCTATGAGCTGAAGTTCTTCTTCAACTCCGCCATCTCCAGGGCCGACGGCGGCGAGGCCCACGCCTCGGCCGCGATCAAGAACCGGATAAAGGCGATCATCGCGGCCGAAGACCCGGCAAAGCCCCTGAGCGACCAGGCCATCGCCGATATCTTCAAGGCCGAGAACATCAAGCTCGCCCGCCGCACCGTGGCCAAGTACCGCGAGCAGATGGGGATCCTGCCGTCAAAGCTGCGGCGCAAGCCGGTGTGATTTTCGTTGGCGCCCGTTCCTGCCGGAATCGCGACACCCGTTGCAGGATTTCCCCCCGGCTGTTTGAAGGATGGCCAGCCTGGTCCGCGGCCGGCTTCTCAAGGCGTCTATAGGGATTGATTGTCGCATTCCCGGAGTATGATTCGTCCCCCTGTTCTGGCATCCTTTTCCAGCACCGCGAATTCACCGTTGCCAAGGGAAAAATCACGGAACCTGTCGATGCCGGTATCGGCCGCGGCCGTCAGCAGGGCCCGCACCACCACCAGGTGGGTGACCACCACCACGCATCCGCCGCCGGAGTCGTCGAGCAGCGCCATGATTCCGGCCACGGCCCGGTCCCGCACCTGGGCGATGGTCTCGCAGCCGGGGAGCCGGAACAGGTGGGGGGTTGCGCGCCAGGTCGGATATTCATCGCCGAAACGCTCTCTGATCTCATCCTTGGTCAGTCCTTCCCAGTGGGGAATGGAGATGTCGTCGAAGGCGGGATCGGCGGTGACGGGCAGGGAAAGTTTTTCACCAATGATTTCGGCGGTCTGCCTGGTGCGGAGGGTTGGGCCGCAGCGTACCTGCGCCGGAGACAGGGGGGCGAGATTAGCGGCCAGGGTTTCCGCCTGCCTCCTGCCTTCGTCTGTGAGGGGGAAGGCGGCGCGTCCGGCAAAACGGTCTTCGCGGTTGGCCTCGCTCTGGCCGTGGCGGGTAAGGATCACCTGTCTCATGGCGGTCTGGAATCGCTGGCTTGCTGTTTTCGGTTTACGGCTGCTGTTTTTGTGTTTACCGTTACCTGTCCGGATCGGAATCGGACAAACCATAATCATGGATGAAACACGGAGGCAACATAATAATGCGCAGGATTCATACGGTTATTGCATCCCTTCTCCTCGTCGCGCTTCTGTGCCTGCCGGCCCTTGCCCGGGGAGCCGACACCGCGGTGACGGTGCCGCCTTTTGCGGTCCATGGCGCGCCTGAATACCTTGGTTCCGGCCTTGCCAGCATGGTTGCGAGCCGGCTTGGGGTTGCGGGTGGGATACGGGTGGTTGACTCCGGCGCCGATTATACGGTGCGGGGCAGCATCACCGGCATCGGCGGCAGGTTCAGCATCGATGTGCGGCTTGAGCCTGTAAAAGGAGGCGCGGCCCGTTCATTTTTTGCCGCCGCCGGGAGTGAGGCCGATATCCTCACCGCGGTGGACGACCTGAGCGCAAGGCTCAGGGAGGCCATCTCCGGCGCGGCCGGGGCGCAGAAGGCCGCGGTCCCCGCCGCAGGCAAGAGGAAGGCTGACAGGAGCGCCGCTGACATTCGCAACCAGCATCCGGAAAAGGACTTTATCGCCGCGGCGCCGGTCCCGGCTCCGCTTCCGTCGGCAGCTGCCGCGCCGGCGCCGGCCGCGGCCGGGAAGATCGTGGCCCCGAAACGTTTTGACAAGACCGCCAACATAAAATTTGCGGCCTCGGCCATGACCATGGGCGATGTTGACGGCGACGGCGAGGACGAGGTGATCTTCGCCTCCCCGGCGGAACTAAGGGTTTACCGTCTCGCCGGCAGGGATCTGAAACAGGTGGCGGACTTCAGGCTTCCGGCCCGGATACGGATGCACTTCATCGACACCCTCGACCTCGACAACGACGGCCGGGCCGAGATCCTGGTAAGCGGCAACGATGAATGGGCTCCGTCTTCGGCCATCCTTTCCCTTGGCAAAGACGGAAAGCTGCAGAAACTGGCCGGCCCCCTGCCCTGGTTCATCCGCGCCCTGCGCCTTGCGGATGGTTCCACCGTTCTCGCCGGGCAGAAGGCCGGGTTCGATCACCCCCTGGCCCGGGAAATCCACCGTCTTGGCTTCAGCGGCGGAGAGCTCAGGGATGGCGGCCGCATCGCCCTGCCGTTGGGTCTCAACATCTTTGCCATGACCCTGGCGGACGTGGACGGGGACGGCAAGAAGGAGATCGTCGCCGCTGATCAGCAGAACAAGCTTTCGGTCTACCGCATGGACGGCCGCAGGCTCTGGCGCAGCAGCGAGGATTTCGCCGGGGTCAACCGCTTCCTTGGCGGCGACCGGGAGACAGCCGGCTTCACCGAGGGCGCCGACGTTCCGGCCGAGCGGGTATACCTCTCCACCAGGATCGAGGCGGCCGACCTGAACGGCGACGGCGTCGACGAGGTGGTGGTCAACCGGACCACCGGCGCCCTCTCCCGGCTCATGGCCCGGAGCCGGAGCTATTCCGGCGGCGAGATCAACGTTCTGGCCTGGAACGGTATAGGCCTCACCCCGGTGTGGAAGGGACCGGTCATCGACGGCTATGTGCTGGACAACGTTCTTGCCGGGGGCAAGGGCGCCTGGCGGGTGGCGGTCGGCGTTCTTCTCAAGACCGGCTGGCTGGGCAGGCTCGGCGCGGACGAGTGCGCGGTGCTGTTTTTCGACCTGGGCGCGTCCGGCCGCTGATCACCTGCGCTTGATTGCGGTCAGGATGAGCGAGATGGCTGGCGCGGCCAGGAATCCGGCCAGGTATATGATGCGCCGCTGCATGACCGGATCGCCGAGTATGACGGCCAGGGCCCCGTTTCCTCCCGTCAAGAGCGCGACCCCGGCGAACACGGACAGCAGAAGGACGGTTTCGGTTATCAGGAGGTAACGCCCAAAGGCGCGGGCTGCGTCGAGCAGGCTGCCGATGGTTCTTATCCTTTCCAGCTCGCGGAGCAGCCGTCCGGTTTCGCCGAGCAGCTCCTGCATCTGCTCGGCGGTGCGTTTGTACTCCCTGCCGCTCATCACGCCGCTGATCCTTTCGCCGGCTTTCTGGTTTTTCATGCCGGCTGCGGCCAGACGTTTGCCGAACTCGCTGAACAGCCGGGCGTAGGGGAAACCGTTCCAGAACGCGGTGCAGCGGCGGCAGCAGGAGTCCGTCTTGCGCAACGATTCCTTCAGCTTGTGCATCCGGTCCTCGCGGATGCGCTGGCATGCGAGCAGAAGAGCCGAGCCGCGGGCCTCGGCGTCGATAAGCGAGAAATAACCGCCGGACTCGATCAGGCCGGCCACGGTTTCCGCCAGCCTGCGGTTTTCTTTCCAGTCAGGGCTGTCTTCACCGGTCCAGAGGGCAAGCTCATCGAGTTCCCTTATGCCGGCTTTCTGCACATCCACGGCCCTGGCCCTTACTTCCGCCAGCCTGGCCGCGAGTATCTCCTCCACCAGGCCGTTGACCGGCGCGAGCAGCGGATCCAGCAGGGCGCGGACGAAGACCTCCCTGTCTCCATGGACCAGTTTTGCGAGTTCGTCGATGGCCCCCCGCTCCCCGCGCCTGGCTTCCACCTGCACGGCCGCGTACCGTATCTCCCAGTGATTACGGTCCGAGCGCTTCAGCTTCCCCAGTTCGTCCGCCGCCTTCCACAGGTCGTTGGTCAGCAGGTGATGGCGGACGAGCATGAGGTGGGCGTGGACGGTCTCCTTTTCGGTCAGGGCGATTTCCCGCGCCCTGGTGAGCAAGGCAAGGGCGTGGCGCGGTTCGCCGGTCTCGAGGGCGAGCAGGGCCAGGCCCACGGTGGCGCCGTAGTGCCCGGCCTTGCGCGAGGATGCGGCCACGGCTTCGAACATCTCCTTGGCCTGGAGGTAATTGCCGCTTCGCAGGGAATCGAAGGCCAGGTTGAGCCTGGGATCGTCGATGTTCTGGTTGCGGCTGGAAAAGCTTTTTTCCCATTTCGGATCGATGGAAAAGACCAGGTTGCGCAGGAATCTCGGCTGAAAGACGATGCCGACGTCAAAGAGGCCGCAGGCGGCCTTGAGGCGGGTATCTTTCCTTATCCGGCCGGGATCCAGGGTGGGGGTGATGATGTCGGCAAGGACGCCGGGTTTTTCCAGCAGGGCGGTGCAGGCCGCGTCTATCTCCTCAATGGACATATAGCCCAGAAGGGGCGCGCCCCGGTGCTCCATGCCCAGGAGGCGGGAAGGGCATTGCCCGGTCTCATGGTTGCGGGCCGCGCAGTAGAAGCAGCCGGGGCCTGTTCCCTTCAGCAGCGCCGGCCGGCCCCGGAACAGGGGACGGGGAGTGATGGAGGCGCTGTCCGGAAGTTTGAGCAGGAAGAGTTCGTTGCCGGCGGGCTCGAATTCCGCCCCGGCCAGTTCGCTTCCCACGGTCAGCCGCGGCCACTCCCGTTTTAATTTGCGGGTGATGTATGGTTGCTCGGGAAGGAGGAGGTCTGCGCCCGGCGCGGATACGATGATCTCGGGGCCTGGCTGGCCGGTTACTGGGATGTCGAGGATGATATGGGCTGGAACCTTTTTGTCCTCCGGCCATGCTGTGGCTTTCTTTGCCGCGGCGATGGCCTCCGTGGCCGCGCCAAGGGCGGAGTGGGGCCGCATGAAACGGAAACGGATGAATTCCGGGTTGCTGTCCTCGTCCTCCACTCCGTGCCGCCGCAGCCGGTCCTTGATGGCGAGGATGAAGTCCCGCCACCGTCTGCCAAGGATTCTTTCTCCCTGGAAGGTGAGGAGGTGGAGGAACAGGAGGATGTTCGATTCGCTCATGGCTTTAGCGGGGGCAGGCCGTGGGGCGGCGACGCGCCGTCTTGTTCATCATAGGCACTGGCGTATGATCTCCCTGGCCTCGGAGCAGGATGAGTCCATGGAGAGGACGCGGTTGGCCCATTTCTCGGCCCGGACCTTCATCCCCATCTGCAGGTAGGCGCGGGCGAGGTTGAGCATCAGCTCCCGGTCCTCGCCCAGCTTTTCCACCGCCCTTTCCATCACCCGCACCGCTTCCTGGTTTTCGCCCGCCAGGTGCAGGGCCATACCCAGGTTGCGCAGGATATGGGTGCGTTCCGGCGTCTGACGTAAAACCTGCCTGAAGGTCCTGGCCGCGAGCTGGGGCAGGCCGTGGCGCATGCAGGTCTCGGCCACCTCTTCCCGGATGTCGGGATTGGATTCATGGGTGCGGAGGATGAGGCGGAGAATCTTTTCCGCTTCCTTTTTCCTGCCCTGGTCGAAGAGAAGGTTGGCGAACTTCAGGGCCCGGTCGTAATGGCGGGGGCTTATCTCCATGGCCATGGAGAAGTTTTCCACGGCCGCGTCGATGTCGCCGAGTCGGTGGTATATCTGGCCGAGGTAATGGTATGAGACCACGTCGAGGCGGTTGATGCTGGTGGCCTTTTTGAAAAATTCGCAGGCCTTTTCCAGCTCGCCCTTGCGTATATGGAGGCGCCCCAGTTCCCGCAATGGGCGGGAGTGGCTGCTGTTGGCCGCCACCGCGGCCATCACCTCGCGGATGGCGCCGTCGATGTCGCCCTTTTCCTCAAGCGCCCTGGCCCTGCGCAGGTGGAGCACCTGAGGCGGCGGGTTGGCGATGCGGTCGAGCAGTTCCCTGATCTTCTGCTCCAGGGTGGCGGTGACGAACGGTTTGGTCAGGTAGGCGTCCACGTCGTGCTCAGCCGCCTCGGCCACCACTTCCATGTTGGCCTCGGCCGTTATCATAAGGAAAGGGATGTCGCGCAGGCCGGCGTGGCTTCGCACCCGGTGGAGGAGTTCGGTGCCGCTCATGTGCGGCATCTTGTAGTCGCAGATGATGAAGTCCGGCCGAAAATCTTCACTGGTGAGCATGTTCCAGGCCTCGCGGCCGTTGGTGGCCTCGTAGAATTTCCGGCCGAGCTGGGCGAGTTTGAGCATGGCCCGGATGGAGCGGCGCATGTTGTCGACGTCGTCGACGATGAGAAAGGTCATCTGGGCGGGATCGGTGACGGTTGCGCCGGTCATCGCGTTCCCTCCGCCGCCAGGGGGATGCGGAAATGGAATCGGCTGCCGTCGCCGGTGTTCTCCACCCCGATGCTTCCCTTGTGCGCCCTGACCGCAAGACGGCAGAAGTAGAGGCCGAGGCCGGTGCCCACCACGCAGTCCTCGCGGTCGCTTATCCGGGCGTACTTGTCAAAGATGTAGTCCATCTTGTCCGGCGGAATTCCGGGGCCGTGGTCGCGGACGTAAAACTCCGCGGAGCGGCCGCGCCGCCTGCATCCCATGACGATACCGCTTCCTTCCGGGGAATGGCCGATCGCGTTGGTCAGGAGGTTCTGGAGAACCCTGAGGATCATGGTGCGATCCGCGTCTATCTCCAGGGCGTCGCCGCCGGTGTCGGTTTCCACCGTGATCCCGCGGATGGCGGCGAGCGAGCTGATCCCGGCCGCGGCCTCGGCGATGAGATCGGCGGCCGGGAGCCGTTCGATGATCAGGCGCATGCGGCCGTCCTCGAGCCTGCCGACGCTGACCAGGTTGTTGACCATCCGCACGGCCCGGTCGCACCCCACCTGGGCCGCCTGCAGGAACTCGCGTTCGTCGCCCTTGAGGAAATAGGAGAGGATGTCCAGGTTGGCCACCACCTCGGCCAGGGGGCCTTTCAGGTCGTGGACCAGGGCCTGGGAAAGCTCATCCCGCAGCCGTTCCTGTCTTTTGAGCTCCTCGTTTTTCTTCCGCAGGCGTTCCTTCTGGCGGCGGATGCGCTCGGCCATCTTCTGCTGCCTGAGCAGCCAGACCACCATGCCGCAGAACTCGACCAGGTAGGTGATGTCTTCCTGGTTGAGATCCTGTCTGCCGGCCTTGTCGGTGACGTTGATGACGCCGATGACCCTGCCGTTCTGGATGATGGGGGCGGATAGCAGGGAGTTCTTGCGGTAGTTGCGGCCTGTTGGCCTTGCGGGAAAGCGTTTGTCGCGGGTGATGTCGGGGATGAAGAGGGGGCGGCCGTGTTTCGCCACCCAGGCGGCGACCGAGCTGTCATCCATTTCCTGGGCAATGCCGATGAGGCTGCTGCGGCTCGCGGCCCGGACCACCAGCCGGCCCCGCTCCACCAGCATGATCGAACCCTGTTCCGCCTCCAGGTACTCCAGGATGATCGTCAGCACCCGGGCGAGCTTGCTGTCGGCGCGATGGCGGGAAGCGGTTATCTCGCGGCCAATGGCCGCTACCGCGGTGAGCAGGTCGCTGCAATCCGCCGTTTTCGTGGTCTTTTTCCCCATGATGTCCTTCCGGATGCAAGGTTGCGGCCGCACTGGCCGGGACCGGTTCAGGGGCTGCTCCGGAAGTGGAGCAGGATAATTCTACCACAACGGGACGGAAGAAATGAAGCAGCTGTAATTTATTCCTGGATCCGTGAGCGTCCGGGAAGGGGCCCGATGCAGGGCGGCGGGATGAACCGGGACGCCAGGGTAATGCCCGGCTCACCCCGAAAGGCCGTCACGGGAGGTTATTCCCACTCGATGGTGGAGGGAGGCTTGGAGGAGATGTCGAAGACCACCCGGTTTACGCCCCTGACCTCGTTGATGATCCGGTTGGATATGCGGCCGAGCAGATCATAGGGCAACCTGCTCCAATCGGCGGTCATGGCGTCCACCGAGTCCACCGAGCGCAGGGCGACCACGTGCTCGTAGGTGCGTTCGTCGCCCATAACTCCCACGGTCTGGATCGGCAGCAGCACCGCGAACGACTGCCATACCTTGCGGTAATGACCAGACTTCTTCATCTCCTCGAGGACGATGGCGTCGGCCTGGCGGATGATCGCCAGCCGTTCTCTGGTGATCTCGCCGATGATGCGGATGCCGAGGCCGGGGCCGGGGAAGGGCTGGCGGAAGATGGCCTCCTCGGGCAGGCCGAGCTCGAGCCCCACCTGGCGCACCTCGTCCTTGAACAGGTCGCGCAGGGGTTCGATCAGGTCCAGCTTCATCTTCTCCGGCAGGCCGCCGACGTTGTGATGCGACTTTATCACCGCCATGCCCCGGAAGGATACCGATTCGATCACGTCCGGGTACAGGGTGCCCTGGCCGAGGAAGCGGACGTCGCCGAGTTTCCTTGCCTCCCGCTCGAAGATCTCGATAAAGCCGTGACCGATGATCTTGCGTTTTTTCTCCGGATCCACCACGCCGGCAAGGCGGTCGAGGAAAAAATCCTCCGCGTCCACGCTGATGACCTTGAGGCCGGTCTTCTTGCGGAAGAAACCGAGCACGCTTTCGGTCTCGCCGCTGCGCATGAGGCCGTTGTCCACGAAGATGCAGGTGAGCTGGTCGCCGACGGCCCGGTGGATCAGGGCTGCGGTCACCGACGAGTCCACCCCGCCGGAAAGGGCGCAGATTACCTTCTCGGTGCCGACCTTCTCCCGGATCGCCGCCACCGTGCTTTCGATAAACGAGGCCATGGTCCAGGAGGGGGAGCAGCCGCAGATGGTGAAGATGAAGTTGCGCAGGATGTCGGTGCCGATCAGGGTATGAGCCACCTCTGGATGGAACTGCACCCCGATGATGGGTTTTTCCTCATGGCGGACGGCCGCGGCCGGGGAATGCTCGCTTGTGCCGGTGACCTTGAATCCCTCGGGCAGCCTTTCGATGCGATCGCCGTGGCTCATCCATACCTGGTACTCGGACCGGCCGGGCTCGAAGCCGGCGAAGATGCCGTCGGTGTCCTGGACCTCGAGCACGGCCTTGCCGAACTCCCGCTTGGCCGCCTTTTCCACCGCCCCGCCAAGCAGTTTTGTTATCAACTGGGCCCCGTAACAGATGCCCAGCACCGGCACCGAGCCGTCGAGCAGGGCGGGATCGCATTCGGGCGCGTCCTCGTCGTAGACGCTGCATGGGCCGCCGGAGAGGATGACCCCTTTGGGGTTCATGGCCCGGATCTCGTCCAGCGGGGTGTTGTAGGGATGGATCTCGCAGTAGACCTTCTGCTCCCTGATGCGCCTGGCGATGAGCTGGGTGGTCTGGGAGCCGAAGTCGAGAACGACTATCTTTTCGTCATGTATGTCCATTGTTCAGCCCTTGTCGATGGTTTCCGGCAGATATCAGCCGAGCCGGTAGTTGGGCGCCTCCTTGGTTATGATCACGTCGTGGACGTGGCTTTCCTTGAGCCCGGCCTGGGTGATGCGGGTGAATCTGGCCTTCTGGCGCAGTTCTTCGATGTTGGCCGCGCCCACGTAGCCCATGCCGCTGCGCAGCCCGCCCATGAGCTGGTAGATGATCCCGGACAGCGGCCCGCTGTAGGGGACCTTGCCTTCGATCCCCTCGGGCACGAACTTGCTGCTTTCGGAAGAATCCTGGAAATAACGGTCGCTGCTGCCCTTCTTCATCGCACCCAGCGAGCCCATGCCGCGGTATCCCTTGTAGGTGCGGCCCTGGTAGAGAAAGGTCTCGCCCGGCGTTTCCTCGGCCCCGGCGAAGAGGCTGCCGATCATCACCGCCCGGGCCCCGCAGCCGATGGCCTTGGTGATCTCCCCCGAGAACTTGATGCCGCCGTCGGCGATGATCGGCACGCCGTAGCGGTCCGCCACCCTGGCGCACTGGCTCACCGCGGTCACCTGCGGCACCCCGACCCCGGCCACGATCCTGGTGGTGCAGATGGAGCCGGGACCGACCCCGACCTTGACGCAGTCCGCGCCCGCGGCGATGAGGGCCTCGGCCCCCTCGGCGGTGGCGACGTTGCCGGCGATGAGCTGGAGATCGGGGAAATGGGCCTTGATGTCGCGGACCGCGTTGACGATGTTCTTCGAGTGGCCGTGGGCCGAGTCCAGGCAGACCACGTCAACCCCCACGGCGATGAGGGCCTCGGCGTGGGCGAGATAGTCGCCGCCGACGCCTATCGCCGCCCCCACCCGGAGACGGCCTAGGCTGTCCTTGGCCGCCTTGGGGTAGCGTCTGATCTTTTCGATGTCCTTGATGGTGATGAGACCCTTGAGGTTGTTGTCGCCGTCCACCACCAGGAGCTTTTCGATCCGGTGCCGGTGCAGGAGCTTCTTTGATTCCTCCAGGGTGATGCCGGGGCTTGCGGTGATGAGGTTTTCGCTGGTCATCACCTCCTCCACCGGGATGGACTCGTCGGTGACGAAACGCAGGTCGCGGTTGGTGACGATTCCGGCCAGCTTGCGTTCCTTAAGGACCGGCACCCCGGAGATGCGGTACTCCTTCATCAGCCGCATCACCTCGCCCACCTTCTGCCCCACCTCGACGGTTACCGGGTCCACGATCATGCCGCTCTCGCTCTTCTTGACCCGTTCCACCTCGCGGGCCTGTTCGCTCACGCTCATGTTCTTGTGAATGATGCCGATTCCGCCCTCCCGGGCCATGGTGATGGCGGTGCGGTGTTCGGTGACCGTGTCCATGGCCGCCGATACCAGCGGGATGTTGAGGCTTATCTCCTGGGTGAGGCTGGTCGAGAGGTCCACCTCGTTGGGCAGGACTTCTGATTCACCCGGAACCAGAAGGAGATCGTCAAAGGTGTAGGCTACGGGGATATCGGTGTCGGGCAGCATCTCTTCTCTCCCTTGTGTTGCACGGTGGGTTGTGCTGAAAAAATTGAAATATAGCGGATTATCGCCTCGAGGTGAACAGCCGGGCCGCGTTTTTTTCAGGACGCGGGTATGGAGAGGAAAATCCCCTCGAGAAGACCGTAATCGCTCACGGTTGCGGCCGGGAATGCGCCTGCCCGCATGATTTCCCGGATTATCAGGAGGCCGCCGGCGATGAGCGGGGCCCGGT
This sequence comes from Desulfobacterales bacterium, assembly GCA_026993265.1. GTDB lineage: Bacteria > Desulfobacterota > Desulfobulbia > Desulfobulbales > JAJRZW01 > JAJRZW01. The sequence goes on along the minus strand of JALWTY010000034.1, from coordinate 11,512 downwards.
CCGGCGGCAGGCCGCGGATACGGGCCATCTCTTCCCGCGGCATGGCGAGCAGGCGGGAAAGCAGGCCGCATACCTCCGAAAGCCGCAGCCTGTGCCCCTGCACCACTGCCGGGTCATAGGGGTCGAGGCCCAGCCCGATCGCGGCGCAGGTGGTTGCGCTGCCGCCGCAGAGCACCAGGCCCGCAGCGCCCTTCCGGCTGCCGAGCGGCGCAAGCGCCCGGGACACGGCGGCCGTGCTCCCTTCCTCTCCTTCTTCGAGCATGGCGCTCGTCCGGATCGCTCCCAGCGGGAGACTCGCGGTCCACAGCACCTCCTGGCCGCGGCAGTGGATGAACTCTGTGCTGCGGCCGCCAATGTCGGCCACCATCATCTCTCCGGGCGGGGTCCGCATGCCGGCGCGGATTCCGGCCAGGGTCAGCCGCGCCTCCTCTTCGCCGGAGATCAATTCCGCTCCGCAGCCCAAGGTGTTCTCCACCCGGCGGAGGAATTCACCGCGGTTGGCGGCCCGGCGCAGGGCCTCGGTTCCGCAGGCCCGGATGCGGTCCGCCGGGATTCCGCGCCTTGCGATTTCCCGGGCGAAACCGGCTGCCACCTCGATTCCCCTTGCCATGGCCTCCGGCTGGATGAGGCCGCCGTGACCGCGGCCCAGCCCCACGGTCACGGTCTTTTTGACCGCTGCCGCGCCGGGGTCGCCGGCCGGAGCGATCAGCAGCCGGAAGGAGTTGCTGCCCAGGTCGATGGCGGCCTGGTATTCCTGCCTGTTGCCGGTTGTCATTCGCACGGGTTAATGTTTAACTGTCTGTTTGATGGCGTCTGCCCTGGATGTACGCAGGAGAGCAGGAGGAAGATCTTGAGCCCGGCCAGAACTTTGGAGATAAACCCGGCGCGGCCCACGCCCCGCAGGGTTCAGGAGGTCGTCGACGTCCTCAGGCAGGGTGGGGTGGTCTGCTATCCCACCGACACGGTGTACGGCATCGGCTGCGACATCTACAACAACAAGGCGGTAAAGAGGATCTACCAGATAAAGCGGCGCGCCAAGGAAAAGCCGTTCAGCCTGATGTGCGCCGACTTCCAGGAGATGACCAGCTACTGCCACATCTCCAACCTGGCCTACCGCCTGATGCGGAAAAACCTTCCCGGGCCGTACACCTTCATCCTGCCGGCGGCGAAGCTGGTGCCGAAACTCCTGGTGACGAAACAGAAGACCGTTGGCATCAGGGTGCCGGACCATCCGCTGTGCCGGGAGCTGGTCCGGGCGCTCGGCAACGCCGTCCTCACCACCAGCGCCATCCTTCCCGGAGACGAAACCGCCATGGCCAACGCCTATGAGATAGAGGAGCGCCTGGGCGGCATGGTCGATCTGGTGGTGGACGGGGGGTCGGTGTTTCCTGATCCGTCCACGGTGATTTCCCTCGTGGGCGATCAGGTGGAGATCATAAGGGAGGGCAAGGGAGATATCTCGCCATTTGTCTGAGGCTCGCTTGCGGACGTTCAGCCCTTGCCGGCCAGGGGGTCCTTCAGGGACTTGCTCATGGTGAAGTGAACGGTCCGGCGGCTCGGGATGTTCATGGTCTTGCCGGTCTTGGGGTTCTTGGTCACCCGCGCCTTCCTGCTCCTGACGCTGAAGCTGCCAAACCCCCTGATCTCCACCCGCCGCCCCTCCTTCAGGGCTTCGGCCACGGTGTCGAGGACTATGTCCACTGCCTCGCGGATATCCTTTTTAAGGAATTCGGGCAGGTCTTCGCTTATCTTTTCTACCAGGTCATTTTTCAGCATCACGCCTTTTCCTTGTAAAACATCAGGGCACTGTCCACAGGTAGGAGATCACCGGGCCCTGGCTGAATGGATTGTTTCTCACCAGATCCGTGGCTTCCCCGGCCATCAGGTTCAGGAGAGACAGCCTCCTTTCCTTGGGATAGGCGAGCTTCGGGTACTCCTTCCTGAGTCCGGCGAGTCTCGCGGCAAGGGCAACCGCGTCGGTGAAATTGCCGAAACCGTCGATCAGTCCCGCCTCCTTTGCCTGGGCGCCGGAGAGAATCCGCCCGTCCGCTATTGCCGTCACCTTCTTTTTCTCAAGCTTTCTCGCAGAGGCGACATCGGCAACGAACTGCTGGTGGACGTTGTCGATTATGCCCTGCAGAACCCTGCGCTCCTCCCTGGTCATCGGCCTGTTCATCGAGCCGATGTCCTTGAGGCGGCCGCTCTTTATTACCTGGGGCTGGTAGCCTATCTTTCTGAAGACTTCCTGAAGGTTTGCGAACTTGACGATCACGCCGATGCTGCCGGTGATGGTCCCTGGGCTGGCGAGCACCCTGGATGCGCCGATGGCGGCGTAGAACCCGCCGGATGCGGCCACCGAGCCCAGTGAGGCCACCACCGGTTTCTTCCGGTTGGTCCGCCTGACCTCGGCGAATATCTCCTGGGATGCGCCAACCGCGCCGCCAGGGCTGTCCACCCTGAGGACGATCGCCTTGATCTTGCGGTTCTTGCGGAAAGCGGTCAGGGCGGCGATGGTCTTTTCCGGCGAGATTATCTCACCCTTGATCTCGACCACTCCGATCTCGCCATCGGTGGTCTCGATGCCGTTGCCGCTTAGGCTCAGGCCGGGCACCAGCGACGCCAGGGAAGCGACAACTCCCCATGTGATGAGAAAAAAGGCGCTCACCGCCATTACTCCCAGGAGTACAGGATGTCTTCTGCTTCTGCCAGAACCTTCCCGCATTGAAATGGCCGTTCTCCCGGTAAGGGTGCCATAACCAAGCCGGGACCGGCGCTGTGCGCGGACCGGTCCCGGCGGTGGACGGCAAGGTTATTCGTCCTTTTCGGCCGCGCTGCTGCGGCTGCTGGCCTCGAGCTCTTCCTTGATGAGCCCGCCGATGGTGGTCGGGGCCTCTTCCCTGGCCGCGTATTTGCTGTAGTCGGTCTCGTCGTCGTCAAGGGCCTTGATGGAGAGGCCGATCTTGCGGTCCTTGGCGCTGACGTTGATCACCCTGGTCTTGATCTCGTCGCCGACCTTGTACATGCCCACCGGGGTATCGACCTTGTCGGCGCTGATCTCGGAGACGTGCACCAGCCCCTCGATGCCGTCCTCTATCTCGACAAAGATGCCGAATTCGGTGACGTTGGTGATCTTGCCCTCGACGATGGAGCCCACCGGATACTTCTCCACCGCGGCCTGCCACGGATCAGGCTCGAGCTGTTTGACCCCGAGGGAGAAACGTTCGTTCTCGCGGTCGATCTTGAGGACCACCGCCTGGATGGTGTCGCCCTTGGAGTACTTCTCGCCCGGATGCTTGATCCGCTCGGTCCAGGAGAGGTCGGAGACGTGGACCAGGCCGTCGATGCCCTCCTCGATGCCGATGAAGATGCCGAAATCGGTGATGTTCTTGATCTTGCCCTCGATGATGGAGCCGACCGGATAGTTTTCGCTCACCAGATCCCAGGGATTGGGGAGGAGCTGCTTCATGCCGAGGGAGATGCGCTTGGCCTCGGCGTCCACGTTGAGGATCATCACGTCCACCTCGTCGCCGACGCTGACCATCTTGGAAGGATGCTTGGTCTTGCGGGACCAGGACATCTCGGAGACGTGGATGAGACCCTCGACCCCCTCCTCGAGCTCGGCAAAGACGCCGTAGTCGGTGATGCTGACCACCTTGCCGCGGGCCTTGCTGCCCACCGGGTAGCGCTCCACCACCGTGGTCCAGGGGTCTTCCTTGAGCTGCTTGACGCCGAGGGAGATCTTGTCGTTCTCGCGGTCGAACTTGAGGACCTTGACCTCGATCTCCTCGCCGACCTTGTAGAGCTTGGAGGGGTGCGACACCCGGCCCCAGGAGAGATCGGTGATGTGGCAGAGGCCGTCCATGCCGCCCAGGTCGATGAAGAGGCCGTAGTCGGTGATGTTGGTGATGGTCCCCTTGATCACGTCGCCCTCATTGAGGGTGGCCTTCATCTGCTCGCGCAGGGCCTTGCGCTTCTCCTCGAGGATGGCGCGGCGGGAAATGACCACGTTGTTGCGTTTGCGGTTGTACTTGAGGATCTTGAAGTCGAACGACTGGCCGATGAGGCTGTCGAGATCCTTGACCGGGCGCAGGTCTATCTGGGAATAGGGCAGGAAGGCGGGAACGCCGATGTCCACGGAGAGTCCGCCCTTGACCCTGTTTTCTATCCGTCCCTGGATGGTGCCGTCGGCTTCCTGGATCCGGGCGATGTCCTCCCAGACCTTGATGCCGATGGCCCGTTCGCGGGAGAGCTTTATCCCTCCCTCTGCCTCGCGTTTTTCCACGAAGACGTCAAAGGTGTCGCCCACCTTGACCTCCTCGGGTTCCCCGTCGTTCTTGAACTCGGACAGGGGGATGGCGCATTCGGACTTGTCGCCGATGTCGATGATCGCCATGTCCTTGACGATGTCGACCACGGTGCCGGGCACCACGTCGCCGACGTTGGCGACCTTGATCTCGTCCGATTCGAAGAGCTCGGCGAAGCTCGGCCCTTCACTGCTGTTGGTGTTGGTGTTGATGTTTTCCATTTGGACAAAGCCTCCTTGCACGGTGTGAGAAAGAAGCCTATATAACAGACAGCGAGGGCGAAAACAACAGTTTTGTTCGTCGAACCTCGTGTTTTTTCGGGGATTTTGCAGGTTGCGTCCGCCGGGTGCGCGTCCGCCGGGGGAAGGCTTGCACTATTCGGGATCGAACTCGAGCTGGTTGTGGCCCTTGGCCTTGGCCCGGTACATGGCCTTGTCGGCCCGGTTGACCAGGGAGTCGATGTCCTCGTTGATGTCCGCGCCGCGGCTCCGGGCGAAGCGGGCCGCGCCGATGCTTATGCCGGTGTTGTGAAAATTGAGCTGGCGGTAGCTTTCGATGATGCGCTCGGCGATGGGCCGGACCGTTTCGCGGCTGGTGTGGGGAATGATGACCGCGAACTCGTCGCCGCCGTAGCGGAAGCATGAATCCACCCCCTCGCGGGTGGATGACACCAGGATACGGCCGATCTCCTTCAGTGCCCGGTCTCCGGCCTGGTGCCCGTAGGTGTCGTTGTAGTATTTGAAGTTGTCGATGTCTATCAGGATTAGAAACAGGTCATAGCCCTGCCTCTCGGCCCGGTGCCCCTCTTCGCGCAGGCGGGAGTCGAAATGGCGGCGGTTGAAGAGGCCGGTCAGGGGATCGCACAGGGACAGGTGTTCCAGCTCCCGGATCAGGCTCTGCTCCCGCAGGATCCGTTTTATCTTGGCCTCGAGTTCGTCGGTGTTGAAGGGCTTGGATATGAAGTCGCTGGCCCCGGCCCGGATGACGTCGGTGTAGCTGAAGGTGCCGGTGTAGCCGGTGACCACGATCACCCCGGTCCTGGGATGGTTGGCGTGGATGTGGCGCAAAAGCTGCATCCCGTCCATCCGCGGCATCATCATGTCGGTTATGACTATGTCGAACTCCCGGCTCTTTATCTCCTCCAGGGCGGCTAGACCGTCGGATGCGCTGGCGTAGTCGAAGCCCAGGGACTCGAGCGACATTCCGAGAAGCTCGAGAACCATGGGGTCGTCGTCCACTATCAGGATCCTGGTCTTGCGCGGCATGTCAGCGTTGTCTCAGGTAGTCTTCTATTATCCGGCTGTGGTCAAAGGCCAATGACGGGAAGCCTCCCGGCTTGAAGACCCCTGCCTCGGCCGCGTCGTCCCCCGCCTGCGGCACCCCTTCCGCCCTGGCCGTGAACACGGTGCTTATCGTGTGCCTTCTGGGGTCGCGGCCGGGGTCCGAATATGTATGGAACTGGCGGAGATCGAATACCTCGAGGCCCGTCTCCTCGAGGGCCTCGCGCCGGGCCGCCTCCTCCAGGCTTTCGCCCCAGTCGACAAAGCCTCCCGGAAGGGCCCAGCCCGGCGGCGGATTCTTTCTTTTTATCAGGACTATGCCTTCTCCCGTCTCGATTATAACATCCACGGTTGGCAAGGGATTGCGAAAAATCCGCACCACATGCCCGCAGGCCGGGCATTTTTCCGTGGCGGCGGCCATTTCACACCCCGCAAAGCGCCCTGATTTCACCCCAGTGGCGCACCGTGGGCAGCTGGTGGCGGCCGCGGTTCCAGGGCTGGTCGAACACTATGGGGCTTATTCCATCCTCGGCGGCAAGCATCCGGCAGGTGCGGGCCCGGTCGTCAACGAAGAATTCCAGGCCGCAGGCCCGGATGAAGTCCGCCTTGTTGTCGTGATCGCCTGAGGTTATCAGACGGCAGCGACGGCTGACCTCCCGGCCGAAACGGGTTTCGAGCCAGCGGGCGAGCGGAGCCGGTTCGGGCCGGGCGGTGATGAAGGTCACCGGGCCGCGGCGGCTCATGGCCGTGATCGTCTCCACCGCCCCGGCCATGGGCCGCAGGCCTGAGCCCAGGGGATCATCAAGCAGGCGGCCGAATATCTCGCCGATGGTTTCGCGCGGCATGTCGAGGCATTGCTCCACCTCGAAGCAGGTTATATCTTCGGGCCGCACCGTATGACCGTAATCGTCCCGGGCGAGGCGGATGAACGCCTCCATGGTGTCGGCGACCACGCCGTCGATGTCGAAGCCGATGGCCTCCGGCGCGATGGCCATTTCCGGCAGGCTGGCGTATGTGACGGTATGAAGGGGCATGGATGTCGGTTGAATACTGAAACGGCGGCAGGGCGGACAGCTTGACTGCCCGCGTCCAAATTGCTTCCTTATATATGAAGCGCTGCGAAAAAACAAGCGCATCCGGTCATCTTTCTTGACAAGGCAGTGATGACCGAACATACTTGGGGCTTTCATCTTTTCTGAAACGGCAACTGTTCCTATGAAGCTTCCCCCTTTGAAAATCGGCAGGTTCGTGGCCCCGGTTCCCCTGGTGCAGGGGGGTATGAGTGTCAGGGTGTCTACATCCGCTCTCGCCGCGCCGGTGGCGGAGTGCGGCGGCATCGGCACCATCGGCGGCTCATCCATTCCGGTTGATGATCTCGTTCGCGACATCCGCCGCGCCAAGGAGATGACCCGCGGCGTGGTGGCGGTGAACATCATGTTCGCCATGAAGAACTTTCACAACCTGGTCATGGGCTCCATTAAGGCCGGGGTGGACATGATCGTCACCGGCGCGGGGTTTTCGCGCGACATCTTCAAGATAGGCCGTGAGTACGATGTCCCGATAGTCTCCATCGTCTCTTCGCCGTCGTTCGCCCGGCTGGCCGAGAAACTGGGCGCGGCCGCGATCGTCGTCGAGGCCAAGGAGGCCGGCGGCCACCTCGGCACCGACAAGAGCCTGCGCGAGCTTTTTCCCGAGATCCGCAAGGTGGTGAAAAAGGTTCCCCTGATCGCGGCCGGCGGCATCACCAACGGCTACGAGATGGCCGAGATGATGGACCGCTACGGCGCCGACGGCGTTCAGATCGCCACCCGCTTTGTGCTGACAAAGGAATGCGACGTCTCCGATGTCTTCAAAAAGGCCATGCTCGATGCGGGCCGCGAGGACATCGCCCTGATAAAGTCGCCGGTGGGGCTGCCCGGCCGGGCGATCAAGACCCCGTTCGTGCAGAAGCTGCTCGCCCGCGAGGACCTCGAGACCAAGACCTGCACCTACAAGTGCCTCAAGAAGTGCGACCACGTCTACTGCATCACCGACCGGCTGATAAAGGCGCGGGACGGCAATCTTGAGGAGGGGCTGTTCTTCTCCGGCGAGAACGTCCACCGCATAAACGATATCCTTTCGGTCCGCGAGGTCTTCGACCAGTTCGTCTCCCAGGCCGAATCCGTCTACCGGGAGGAAGGCGCGGACAAGACCTACGACGCCCTCCACGCCGGAGAGGCGGCCTGAGATTACCCTGAATCCGTGAGCGTTCGAGAGCGGCGGAGTGAAGTTTTCGTCGAGACAATTTAACTTGAAAAAATACATTTTTCCAAGCAGATGGCTCGTTGAAACCTGCGAAGCCGTCACGGATTCAGGATTCCTTCAGGCCGCGGCTGCGTCCGGCCGCGGCAATGGCAGACGAAAGCATTGAATGAGTTCCCCGAGCCAGAGATAATCCCCCGCGCGTTCCACCCCATCTCCCGCGAGAACATCGACCGCGGGGCGCTCAAGGTGATGTACCGTCTGCGGGACGGCGGTTTTTCCGCCTACCTGGTCGGCGGCGGCGTCCGGGATCTCTACCTCGGCCGTACTCCCAAGGATTTCGACATAAGCACCGACGCCCGGCCGGGCGAGATCCGCAAGCTCTTCCGCAACAGCCGCACCATCGGCCGGCGTTTCCGCCTGGTGCAGGTCTTTTTCCGCGGCAACCACATCGTCGAGGTCTCCACCCTGAGATCCGCGAGCGAATACGACCTCGACGACGAGGTCCTGCCGGCGAACAACACCTTCGGCACCCTGGCCGAGGACGCCTTCCGCCGCGATCTCACCATCAACGCCCTGTTCTACGAGATCGAAAATTTCACGGTCATCGACTACACCGGCGGGGTCCGCGACCTGCGCGACGGCGTCGTCCGCCTGGTGGGCGATCCCGACCGGCGGCTGATCCGCGATCCGGTGCGGAGCATGCGGGTCGTGCGCCATGCGGCAAGACTCGGCTTCAGCATCGATCCCGCCACCTGGGAGGCGGTTCTCGCCCACCGGGACAAGCTGCTTCTCTGCCCCGACTCCCGCCTGCGCGACGAGATGTTCAAGGATCTGCGCGGCGGCTCGGCCTCGGAATGGGCCAGGCTCGTCCTGAGGAGCGGCATCCTCGATGTGCTGGTGCCCGGTTACGCGGTCCTGTCCGACGCCGACACCCGCGACCTGCCCGACCTTCTCGGGGTCGTCGACCGGTTGCGGAAAAAGGACGTCACCCTGCCTGACCACGTCCTCCTTGCCCTGATCCTGCTGCCTTGGGCCCGCAGGAGCATGGACCTCTACCGCGCCCCGGTGCGCGGCCAGGAGGCCTTTCTTTTCTCCCGCAACCTCAGGGCCGCGCTCGACGCCCAGCTCTGCCATCTGAACATCAGCCGCGCCATCAAGGAGGAGATCACGGTCCTGCTCGCGTCCCTGCCCATGGTCAGGAGCTTTTCGAGCGAAAAGGACTGGCCGCGCAAGCTGCGGCGCAAAAGCTATTTCCCTGAAGCGCTTTCCTTCTTTCACCTGGTGGAGGAGGCCTGCGGCGGCCCTCCTGCCAGGGAGATCTCTTTTCGCAGTCCGGTTCGGACAGGGGCCGGGGGGGAACGCTCTCCCCGGTCCCGGCCGCGGCGCCGTTCCCGCGGCCGCAGGCGGGCTGTTGACTCGCCCCGCAAACAGGGCGGAATCTTTGGCCTGAAGGAGGGGTGATATGGCAATGAGGAGCGTTGACGAGATCCGTTCCCTGGGGTTGCGCGGTTTGATGGAGCGGGCCCTGGCCGCGAAACTGGCCCACCGCGGCCCGGCCTTTTCCCGCTGCAGCATCATCAACGCCAAGTCCGGCAAGTGCAGCGAGGACTGCGCCTTCTGCGTCCAGTCGGCCCATTTCCCCACCGACGCGCCGGTATATCCCTTCAAGGAGGTCTCCGAGATCGTGGCCGCGGCCCGGGAGGCCAAGCGCATCGGCGCGGAGCGTTTTTCCATAGTTACCAGCGGCCGGGGCATGAACGCGGCCCAGGTGGAGGAGGTGGCCCGGGCCGTGGAGGCCATCCGCGCCGAGGTGGACATCGAGGTCTGCGCCTCCCTCGGCATCCTCGCCCGGCCCGAGCTCGAGACCCTGCGCGCGGCCGGGGTCAGCCGCTACCACCACAACCTCGAGACCTCGCGGGAATTTTTCCCCAAGGTATGTTCCACCCATTCGTTCGACGACCGTATCGCCACCATCGAGGCGGCCCGCGCGGCCGGGCTCGAGGTGTGCAGCGGCGGCATCTTCGGCCTGGGCGAAAGCGAGGACGACCGGATATCCATGGCCCTGACCCTGGCGGAGCTGGGGGTGGACTCGGTGCCCATCAACATCCTCATCCCCCTGCCCGGGACCCCGCTTGCGGAGCAGCCGCCCCTGCCGCGGCTCGATATCATCCGGGCGGTGGCCATCTACCGCCTGCTCATGCCCGCCATCCCCATCCGTTTCGCCGGCGGCCGGGAGGTCTTTCTCGACGACTACCTGGCCCTGGCCTTCATGGCCGGGGCCGACGGGCTGATGATCGGCGGCTACCTCACCCAGGCGGGGCGGTTGCCGGAACAGGACAACCGTTTCCGCGAAGAGATGATGCGGATATGGCAGGATATGCTGAATGGCTGAAGGAGCGGGAAGCGGCCGGTGAGCTCCGCCGCCTGCGTCCGCTTGTCCGCATCGGGCCCGGCCGGGTGCGGGATGCCAGCGGTGCTGAACTCCTCGATTTCTCATCCAACGATTATCTCGCCCTCTCCTTTGCCCCGGAACTGGCCGATGCCGCGGCCGGGGCCCTGCGGCGGTTCGGGACCGGCAGCGGCGCGGCCCGGCTGATGAGCGGCGACCTCGAGCTTTTCCACGAACTCGAGGAGACCGTGGCCGCCTGGCAGGACCGGCCCGCAGCCCTGCTCTTCGGCAGCGGGTTCGCCGCCAACACCGGCGTCATCTCCGCCCTGGTCGGCCGCGGCGACACCGTGATCGCCGACCGTCTCTGCCACGCGAGCATCTACGACGGGGTCCGTCTCTCCCGGGCCAGGCTCCTGCGTTTCCGCCACAACGACTGCAATCATCTCGAAGAGTGTTTGTCCCGGGCCCGGGGCCGGGCCCTCGTCGTGGTGGAGAGCGTCTACAGCATGGACGGGGACCTCGCCCCGCTCGAGGAGATCGTTGCCCTCAAGGAGCAACGCTGCGCCATGCTGATGGTGGACGAGGCCCACGCCGTGGGCGTGTTCGGCCCGGCCGGCTCCGGCCGGGTGAACGAACTCGGCCTTGGCCGGAGGGTGGATGTGGTAATGGGCACCTTCGGCAAGGCCCTGGGTTCCTGCGGCGCCTTCGTGGCCGGGACGGAAGATCTGGTCTCGCTTCTGGTCAACCGGGCCAGGAGCTTCATCTATTCCACCGCCATGCCGCCCGCGGTGGCGGCGGCGGGCCTCGCCGCGGTCAGGCTCCTCGGGGAGAGACCGGATCTGGGAAAGGAGTTGCTCGGCCGGGCCGGATACTTCAAGGAGCGTCTGGCCGCGGCCGGGATCGGCGGACGCCCCGGCGCGAGCCAGATCGTGCCTGTCCTGGTCGGCGAAAGCGGGGCCGCGGTCGCCCTGGCGGACGGGTGCCGGGAACGCGGGCTCTGGGTCACCGCGGTGCGGCCGCCCACGGTGGAGCGGGGCCGGGCCCGGATCAGGCTCTCGGTCACCCTGGGCCACAGCCGGGAAGACCTGGCCGCGGCCGCAAAAAAACTTGCCGCCGCCGCCACGGACCTCGGCATAAGACCGCGGCTTCTTTGATGGCCTCGTAAAAACGGCAGGACGCCGTTTTTACGAACCCCTGAGCCCCTAACTGCTGTCTGTCTCCTGTCTCCTGTCTCCTGTCTCCTGGCAATAGGGGCAGAAGAAACTGGCCCGGCCTCCGATGACGATCCTTTCTAT
>JALWTY010000033.1 GCA_026993265.1 Desulfobacterales bacterium | reverse complement strand
CGCAGTTTTTCAAACAGCGCAATTTCGCCGCCGCGTCCTGCGGCGGATGATGGACTCGTTGTTACGAGTCCATCAAAGTTGATGGCCTTGCAAGAAAGTCAGCCATGATAAAAACGCTCGTTCCTGCCGCCGAACAGGCAGAGAACCTCGTAACTTATGGTATCGAGCCAGGCGGCGACCTCATCGGCGGTGATCTCGTCATCCCCCTGGCGGCCCATGAGCACCGCCTCGTCGCCGGGGCTCACGCCGGCAATGTCGGTGACGTCGGCCATGCAGGCGTTCATGCACACCCGGCCGATCACCGGGGCCCGGCGGCCGCGGATCAGGACCTCGGCCCGGTTGGAAAGTTTGCGCAGGTACCCGTCGTCATACCCCACCGGCAGCACCGCGACCACCGCCTCGCGGCCGGTGACGTGGGTGTGGCCGTAACTGATGCCGCTGCCCGCGGCAAAGTTCTTCACCTGAACCACCCTGGTAGAGAACCGCATCACCGGTTCGAGACCTGGCAAAAGACCGCGGTCGCGCGGCTCCACCGAGTAGCAGCCGTACAGGCTTATGCCGGGACGGACCATGTCGAGCGCGGCGTCCGGTTCCCGGATGATGGCGGCTGAATTGGCCATGTGACGGACGACGCCGCCCTCCCCGTTCACGCCCGCAGCCCCGCACACCTCACGAAAACATTCCAGGTTGCGCCGGCTCTCCTCCCTCGATGTGTCGGCCATGGGGAAATGACTGAGGATACCTGCGAGAAAAAGCCCGTCAAGCTCCGCGATCCGGCGGACGAATCCGGGAGCCTCCGCAGGCGTGACTCCGAGCCGTCCCATGCCGCAATCGACCTTCAGGTGCACGCCGGTCCTCACCTTTTCCGCGGCCGCGGCTGCGGCCAGGGCCTCGATCCCGGCCATGTCGTAAACCACGGGGGAAAGCCGGTGGCGGACCACGGTGAGAGCCGCCTCGGCGGGAAAGCCGAGCAGGGTCACGATCTCCCCGTCAACGCCGCTTTCTCTCAGGGCCACTCCCTCATCGACCTCCGCGACCCCGAAGACGGAACACCCCGCCCCGGCCAAGGCGCGGGCGCAGGGAACCAGGCCGTGGCCATAGGCGTCCGACTTGACCACCGCCATTATCCGGCTCTCCCCAACCCTGGCCTCGATCCGGCGGTAATTGCGGACCAGGGCGGCGAGATCCACGTCTATCCGGTTGAATACCGCGGCCTCAACCATCAGCCAGTCCCCCCGCGCCGCGCACAAGCCTGCGGCTGGAAAAAAGCAGGGCCGCGCCAATGGCGCAGTAAACAGTCCCGAGGACATCGCGGGAAAGGGCCGAATGGCGCAGGAACCTGCCAAGCAGAACCATGACCGCGATCAACAGCCAGGTGCGCCAGGGATACAACCCGCCCAGACAACGTCCCGGCGGCCGGGAAACAATATGGGCGAGATTGCGCTCCGCCACCCGGTCGAGCACGAAAAACCCCTTGCCAAGCCCAAGGACGACACCGACAAGACCGAGCCACCAATGCCTGCAGGGAGCGAGGAAAAAAACACCCATGCCCAGAAGAACGAATCCTGCCGCCATCCAGACGGCCGCAGCGATGAACGCCTGGGTTTTTCTGCCGGCCACGGGTTTAAGCCGTGCGAGCATGTCTTTACCATCCGGCATCGCGACCTCTCCCCTGGGGGACCGGAGGCCCCGGCCCCGGAGAAACAAAAAAGGCCCGCCCCGGAGGGCAGGCCGGTCAACCGTTCAGGTTCCCGATATCAGACCTCGGTGACGGTGAGGGCGCCCTGGGGGCATACCTCGACGCAGGTCTCGCATCCGAGGCACTCGTCGGCGTTCACCGGATCGGCCTTGCCGTCCACCATCTCGTAGACCTGGGCCGGGCAGGCGTTCACGCATTCCTCGTCCCCCACGCACTTGTCGGTGTCAACATCGATCTGCCACATAACAATCCTCCTGGAGCATAACGGAAAAACAATCGGCAGTGCATTCAGCCCCGTTAACGGCCTGCAAACCGCGCCGCCTGACCCAATGAAACGCGGGCGGGGCCGCCGGTTGCCGTGGAACCGCACACATGCCGGCATCGACCGGAAACACGGTCATTTCTTCTAATTCACCACCCATTGCTTGTCAATAAAAAAGCCTGCCGGGGCGTGAGCCGCCGGCAGGCCAGTAAGGAGGGAATGAAGAAGAGGGTGAACCTGTTTTTATCCGCAGCTGCTGCCGCAGCCGCTGCAGCCGCCACCGCCGCCAATGGGCCTGGTGGAGGTGACCGAGAACCCCGACCGCATTCCGGCGTCGATGTAATCGACCTTGATGCCGCCGCAGCTGTCGAGGAGATCGTTGTCCACGATGAATGTCAGATTGTCCTTGTCGAGACGGTAGTCGGTGTCCTTTGGCTCATCCAGAGCCAATCCCAGCGAGGGGCCGGATCAGCCGCCCTGCATGAGCGCGACCCGCAGGGCAGAATCTATGTTGTTCTGCTCCATATAGGCCTTGATGTTTTCGACCGCAAGATCAGTGACTTCGAGCATAACAGCTTGCCTCCAAAAATAAATTCCTGTGAAACCTTGTGCGCGGGGCGCCCCCGCGCAAGAACCTTTTTCCGGTTAACACGTCTGGTTTCAATTGTAAAGCCGACATGGACAATAGTCAATTTAATATTTAACCGAAATCTTAATTTCCTTTCCGGTTTTCCCGGCTAACCGCTTGCAAGCGCGGAGGCATGACCCTTATTATTGATGAGTGCGAAAACAGTCATGAACCGGAACGCAAAACGGTAAACCCAAACGATCGAGGTTGCGCATGAAGAGAATCGTCATATCCACCGGCGGCGGCGACGCGCCGGGCCTGAATGCGGTCATCTACGCGCTGGTGCAGGCGGCCCACTCGCGCGACTGGGAGGTGTACGGTTCAAAAAGCGGTTATCTCGGCCTGCTGGATACGGACGAGCTCGTCCGCCTCACCCCTGACACGGTCAAGGACATCACCCCCACCGGCGGCACCATCCTCGGCTCCACCAACAAGGGCAACCCCTTTGCCATGCCGGTGAAGAACCTGGCCGGCGAGATCCAGATCTGCGACGTCTCCGACCGGGTGATGAAGAACTTCAAGCGCATGGGGTTCTTCTGCCACATCGCCGTGGGCGGCGACGGCAGCCTCGAGATCGCCCACCGTTTCGCGAAGGAGAAGGGCATGCCGGTGATCGGGGTTCCCAAGACCATCGACAACGACCTTGAGGCGACCCAGCTCACCTTCGGTTTCGACACCGCGGTATCCACCGCAACCGAGGCCCTGGACAAACTCCACTCCACCGCCAAGAGCCACGACCGGGTCATGGTGGTGGAGGTGATGGGGCGGGAATCGGGCTGGATAGCGCTCAACTCCGGGATCTCCGGCGGCGCAGACGTCATCCTCATTCCCGAGATCCCCTTCGACATCCAGTGCGTCTGCGACAAGATCGCCGAGAACGAGCTCCACGGCAAGCATTACGCCATCGTGGTGGTGGCCGAGGGCGCCCGGGCCAAGGACAGCGGCATCATTCACAAGTCGGACGAAAAAAAGGAGGTCGGCCGCCAGGAGGTCCTGCTCGGCGGCATCGGCGAGTGGGTGGCGGACAGGATAAGGGAGATCGCCGACAAGGACACCAGGTCGCTGGTGCTCGGACACCTGCAGCGCGGCGGCTCGCCCACCACCTTTGACCGCCTCCTCGCACTGCGTTTCGGCGCCGCCGCGATCCGGGTGGCCGAGAAAGGGGAGTTCGACCTCATGGTCGCCCTCGAGGGCGGCGCCATGACCACGGTTCCCCTGGCCAAGGCGGTGGAAAAAAGAAAAAAGGTGCCGCTCGACTGCGACAAGATCATGACCGCCCGCGAGATCGGCATTTGCCTGGGAGACTTCTACAGGATCTGACCACCGGACCGCGCCCCCGGGCACGGCAGAAACCAGCCGCCGGATCTTCCCAGCCCCCCAATCCCACCTGCGACGCATTTCAACGGACGTCAACGCGGGCGGCCCCTTTCCCGCCCTGTCCGGCCGGCAAAAAAAATTGATTTTTCAGGGGGATCTCATATCTTGACGAACCGGGACAGGTTTGCTACATTATAAAATAATAATCATTCTTATTGTGGTGAAAGCTATGACCGGCAAGAAAAACAAGGTAATGCGGCTGACCAGCCAGAGGAAGGTTATCCTCGAGGAGCTTCGCAAGGTGACGAGCCATCCGACCGCCACCGAGATATACGACATGGTGAGGGAACGGCTGCCGCGCATCAGCCTGGGCACGGTCTACCGCAACCTTGAGCTGCTGTCCAGCAACGCCATCATCCAGAAACTGGATTTCGGCGAGGCCCAGAAGAGGTTCGACGGCAACCCCGAACCCCATTACCACATAAGCTGCAGCGAATGCGGCCGGGTGGACGATATCCATATCCCCCTGAACCGCGAACTCGAGGACAAGGCCGCCGACTACAGCGGCTACGAGATCTCGGGTCACCACGTGGAGTTCCGCGGCGTCTGCCCGAACTGCCGGGACAAGGCCGCCACCCGCCACTGATCCCTCCCGCCGCGCCGTGTCATCCGCCGGTGCGGTAATCGTCCGACCACTCCTGGAGCAGCTTGCTCTTCTTCTCGTTGTTGCACTGCTTGCAGGACGGCACGAGATTGTTCTTGACGCTCAGGCCGCCGCGGGCCACCGGCACCACATGATCCATGGTCAGCGCCGCCGCTCCCACCTCGCGGCCGCAGTAATGACAGCGGCCCTCCGCAAGCTTTCTCTGCCACCAGCGGCTTTTCCGCAGCCTGCGGGCCTCGTTGCGCTGCCTGCGGATGAAGGCCTCGTCAACCAGGCCGAAACCGTCTTCTTCCCACTCGGTCATACCAGGCCTCCGGCAAGGAGTTCACGGGCCTGTCCGACAAGATAGAGGGAACCGGCCACCAGCACCAGGTCGTCCGGCCCGGCCTCGGAAAGGGCCAGGTCAAGCCCGTCCGCCACCCTTTCCCGGCAGTGGACCACGCCCCTGAAACCGTTCAGCATCGCGGCCATATCCTCTGGCGCGGCCGAACGCTCGTATTCGGGCCGGGAAAGGACGAGAACGTCGGCCAGCGGCGCGATCCGGCCCAGGGTGGCGGCCACGTCCTTGTCGCTCATCGCGGCCCAGAGGACCACCAGCCTGCGGCGGGGAAATCCCCCTGCAAGTTCCCGGGCCAGGCTTTCCGCCCCGGCCGGGTTGTGGGCCCCGTCTATCAGCACCCTGCGCTCCCCGCGGCCGCGCCTGACCGTGACCATCTCCATCCGGCCCGGCCACCTGACCGCGGCAAGCCCGGCGCGGATTTTTTCCTCCGTAACCGGCACGCCATGATCCGCGAGGCATTCGAGCGCGGCCAGGACGATGGCGCCGTTCGTCACCTGGTGGGCCCCGGCCAGGTTCATGGGCAGATCCGCCAGGCTTGCGCCGCGGCCGCGGTACTGCCAGCCGCGCGTGCTTCCGGAGGCGGAGAAATCGCGGCCGAGCAGACAGAGAGGCGCGTTTCGCTCCCGGCAGATTTTTTCTATTATCGCGGCCGCCGCACCTTCCGCGCCGCAGACCACCGGCACCCCCTCCTTTACGATACCGCCCTTCTCGGCCGCCACCTGCTCGATGGTGTCGCCGAGGTAGGCTTCATGGTCCATGGCCACGTTGGTTATCACGCTGACGAGCGGAGTGACCACGTTGGTGGCGTCGAGCCTGCCGCCGAGACCGGTCTCGAGCACCACGAGATCGCAGTTCCGGGCCGCGAACCAGAGAAAGGCCAGGGCGGTGGTGAACTCAAAATAGGTTATCCGGTCCTCCCCGAGGATTTTTATTATTTTCTCCGCGCAGGTGGCGAACTCCTCCTCGGATATGTACTCCTCCCCGATCCTGAACCGCTCGCGCACGCATGTGAGATGCGGCGAGGTATAGAAACCGGTGCGGAACCCGGCCCGGGAAAGGATGGCGTGAAGCATGGCCCCGGTGGAGCCCTTGCCGTTGGTTCCGGCCAGGTGGATGAAACGCAGCCTCTCCTCGGGCCGGCCAAGCCTCGCAAGAAACGACCGCATGGAATCTAGGCCGAGCTTGATCTTGAAGAACTGCAGGTCGTCGAGAAATTTCCAAGCGCTCTGGTAGTCCATATCAGGAAATTTTCCGCCCTTTTGCCTTCCTGCTTTTGCCTTCCCGGCCGCGCGCCCTGGCGCGGCCGGGCTTCATGACGGCGACAGTCTCGCGTAATCCAGGTGAAGCTCCTTTCTGCCGTGGCGGTCGAACTCCACCACCACCTTGCGGCTGCCGTTTTTTTCCACCACGGTTCCGGCGGCGAAGAACGGGTGCACCACCCGGTCGCCCACCGCGAAATCCCGGACGCCTCCCCCGGGCGCCTTCATACCGCTGGTGACGGACGGCGCCGAAGGCCGCCGACAAGGGGCCGCCAGCCCGGCCGTGGCCACAAGCCCGTTTGGAAGCTCGGCCAGAAAAACGCTGGCCCCGCCGGCCGCGGCCACGCCGCCGTACCCCTGAACCTCGCGCGGATAGGTGAGGATCAGTCTCTTCCGCGCCCTGGTTATGGCCACGTAAAACAGCCTGCGTTCCTCTTCGAACTCGGGCCCGAACGCGGCGGCCTGGGCCGGGAAACGGCCCTCGGCCAGGTTGATGATGAAGACGTTGTCCCACTCGAGCCCCTTGGCCGAATGGATGGTGGAAAGGATGACGCTGCCGGGCGCGATCCCGTCCGCAAAGCCCTCGGTCTCGGGCGGATCGAGGGCGATGTCGTCGAGGAACGACTGGATGTCGGCGTAGCCGGAGATGAGGATGCCGAGCTGGTCCAGATCCCTTTTGCGGCGGGGATAGTCATCGGCGTAAAGCTGCTCGAACAGCGGCTCGTACACCTCCATGACCGCGCCAAAGACCGCGGCCGGGTCCATTCCGCTGCCGCGCAGCCCCTGAAGGAGGCGGACCAGTTCCCGGAACGGCTCCCGCCAGGCGGCCGCGGCCGGGTATTCCTCGAGCGCGGCAAAGGGATCGCCGCTCGCCCTGGCCCGGTCCACCACCTTTGCCGCGGTCTTCGGGCCGATCTTGGGCAGCATCAGGAGCAGCCGGTTCCAGGACAGACTGTCGTGCGGGTTGACGAGCAGGCGCAGGTATGAGACCACGTCCTTGATGTGGGCCGATTCCAGAAGTTTCATTCCGCCCCGCTTTTCGAAGCCTATCCCCAGGCTGGCAAGCTCGATCTCCAGCTTGTAGGAATGGTAGCCGGACCGGAACAGGACCGCGATCTCCTCGGGCCGCGTCCCCTGCTCCACGAGCTTTTTTATCTCGCGGGCCACATACCCCGCCTGGGCCGTCTCGTTGGCCTGGGGCGCGAGCACCGGAAGCTCGCCCTCGCCCAGGCGGGAGAAAAGATTTTTCCTGAACCCCTCTCCCGCCCGGGAGATCACGGCATTGCCCAGGTCGAGAATCCTGCCGGTGGAACGGTAGTTCTCCTCAAGACGGACCACGGCGGCGCCGGGGAAGTTGTCCGGGAAACGGAGGATATTCGAGAAATCCGCCCCCCGGAAACTGTAGATTGACTGGGCGTCGTCGCCCACCACCATGACGTTGTTGCGCGGCGCGGCAATCAGGCGAACGATCTCGTCCTGCACCGGGTTCGTGTCCTGGTACTCGTCCACCAGAAGATGGGTGAACCGGCCGCTCACCTCCTCCCTGACCTCGGGAAAGTCCCGCAGCAGGTCGCGCAGGTTGACCAGGAGGTCGTCGTAGTCCATGAGCTGGTGATCACGCTTGAACCGGCGGTAATGTTCGGCCAGGGCCTCGATGTCCTGCTGGAATTCGAGCAGATGGGGATACTGCTCCTCGATCACCGCCGCTATCGAGACGCATCGGTTCACCGCCCGGCTGATGATGTTGACCACCATCCGCCGCGAGGGAAACTTCCGGCCACTGCCACCGAGGTTGAGGGAGGAACGCAGGAGGTTGACGATGCCCTCGGCGTCGCCGCGGTCGGTTATGATAAAGCCGGAATCGTAGCCGATCCAGCGGGCGTAACGCCGCAGCAGCACGTTGGCCACCGAGTGGAAGGTGCCGCCGAAAAGGGCGGATGAGTGTTCCCCCACCATGGCCGTGGCCCGCTCGATCATCTCCTCGGCCGCCTTGCGGGTGAAGGTGAGCAGCAGGATGTTCTCCGCCGCCACTCCGCCGGCGATGAGGTAGGCCAGCCGGCAGACCAGGGTGCGGGTCTTGCCGGTCCCGGCCCCGGCGATCACGAGCAGCGGCCCGTCGCCGTGGGTGACCGCCTCGAGCTGGGCCGGGTTGAGCCCGGCGGTGATGGCGTCCGGCGTCCCGGACGGACGCGGCGGCGTATCGAAGAGTTTTTTCTGCATTACGGCAAACCCTATGACGGACTCGTAACAAGTCCGCTGCGCGGCCTCGTTACGAGTCCGAAGGCAAAAGTCAAAAGTGAATACTCCACCGCCTAAAGGCGGTGGCTTCAGGTTACGGCTAAAGC
>JALWTY010000032.1 GCA_026993265.1 Desulfobacterales bacterium | reverse complement strand
GGTCTGGGACGTGGGCGCGGGCAGCGGCTCGGTGGGGCTCGCCTGCGCCCGGCTGCGGCCGCGTCTCACCGTGTACGCGGTGGAACGGCGGGATGAGGAAATGGAAAACATCCGCGCCAACATAAAAAGGCTGCGCGCCTTCAACCTGGTGCCGGTCCCGGGCGAGGCCCCGGAGGAGTTGTCCGCCCTGCCCGCGCCCGACCGGGTCTTCATCGGCGGAAGCCACGGCCGGCTGAAAGAGATCATCGCCGCCTGCCACGCCCGTCTGAAAAGCGGCGGCAGGATGGTGGTCAACGCGGTGCTCGAAAGGAGCGCCGGGACCGCGATGGCGGCCATGAGCGGGCTCGGGCTTGCGCCCCGGGCCGCGAGGATCGCGGTCACCCGCGGATTCGGGCAGGAGACCCGGGAAATGAACCCGGTAACCGTAATCACAGGAGTAAAGAGATGAGTGTGTTTCACCTGGTCGGGGTGGGGCCCGGCGACCCCGGCCTCATCACCCTGAAGGCGGCCGAGGTGCTCGAGCGCTGCCCGGTGTGGTTCGCCCCCCGGGCCGCGGACGACTCGCCCTCCACCGCCCTGGCGATAGCCGCGGCCGCGGTGGACCTCGGCGGCAAGGAGGTCATCAGCCATACCTTTCCGATGAAGAAGGTCATCCGCGGCGGGGAGCCGGACCCGGAGGTGGCCCGGGCCTGGGACGAGGCGGCAGCTCTGGTGACCGAACGGCTCGCCGCCGGGGCCGAGGTGGCCTTCCCCACCCTGGGCGATCCGAGCCTGTACTCCACCGGGTTCTACGTCTGCGAGGCCCTGCTCGCCCGGGCCCCGGAGACCCGGATCGAGATCGTCCCCGGGGTGAGCTCGATCACCGCCGCGGCCGCGGCCGCCGGGGCCTCGCTCTGCCAGGGGAACGAACGTTTCACCGTGGTCCCGGCCACCTACGAGAACGGCGCCCTGGCCCGGATCATCGAAAACAGCGACACCGTGGTCCTGATGAAGGTCCACCGGGTCATGGAACGGATAAAGGAACTGCTCGCGGAGATGGGGCTCCTGGACCAGGCGGTGCTGGTGGAACGGGTCGGCCAGGAACACCAGCGGGTGGTCCACGGCCTGGCCGGGTTCGACCCGGCCGCGGGCTGCCACTACTTTTCCACTGTTATTGTCAGGCGGAGGAATACGGCATGAGCGGCGGCAGCCGGAAAAACCCGGTCCACTTCGTGGGCGCAGGGCCCGGCGACCCCGGGCTTCTCACCGTCAAGGCCAGAAGGCTCCTGGACCAGGCCGACCTGGTGATCTACGCGGGCAGCCTGGTGCCCAAGGCGGTGGTTGAGGGGATCGGCGCCGAACTCATGGACTCGGCCGGGATGCACCTCGAGGAGATAACCGGCGCGATGATCGCGGCCTGGAAAGAGGGGAAAAAGGTGGTGCGGCTCCACACCGGCGATCCGGCCGTGTTTGGCGCCATCGCCGAGCAGATGGCGGTCCTGCGGCGCGAAGGCGTGCCCTTCCGGCTGGTGCCGGGGGTGAGTTCGGTGGCGGCCGCGGCCGCGGCGCTTTCGGCGGAGCTGACCCTGCCCGAGGTCTCTCAGACGGTGATCATCACCCGCCGCGGCGGCCGCACCCCGGTGCCGGAGAAGGAATCCCTGGCCGAACTGGCCCGCCACCGGGCCACGATGATGATCCTGTTGTCAGTGGGGATGATCGAAGAGGTGGCAAAGGAATTGATGGCAGCGGGATACCCCGGCGGCACCCCGGCCGCGGTGGTGGAAAAGGCGAGCTGGCCCGGGGAAAGGGTGATCCGGGGCGTGCTCGCCGACATCGCGGAGAAGACCCGGGCCGCGGAGATCAAAAAAACCGCGATCATCGCGGTCGGCGAGGTCTTCCGCGAGGCCGACCCGGAACACCTCTCCCGCCTGTACGACAAGAATTTCAGCCATGCGGGGCGGCGGAGCGGCGGGGATGCCGCCCCGCCGAAGGCAAAAGGCAAAAGTTAAAAGGCAAAGGGTTACGATCAGACGGCGGTACGACTGGATGAGACAGCAGAAAAAAACCGCGATCATCGCCCTGAGCGTGGGCGGCCGCGAGCTTGCGGAACGCATCGCTCCGCTCATCAA
>JALWTY010000031.1 GCA_026993265.1 Desulfobacterales bacterium | reverse complement strand
GCGCGGGCCGGCCCCGGCCCGCGCAGCCCCGGGTTGCTGGCGGCTCGGTCCTTTCGAAGATCAGGACCAGGTCAGTGGTCTGATCCCGCAACTGCCCCCGGGCATGGAACCGCTGGGCATGGAAACGATACGGACTCGGGTGCCCAATGGCTTCTATGTGCTGATCCCGGCCTCGCCGACGCGTGAGCAGGCCCTGAAGATTGCCGACCGGCTCAGGCAAAAGGGATTCCGCGACTCCTGGGTGTTCGTCAGCGGCCCGCTCAGGAATGCCATCTCCCTGGGGATGTTCAGCCGGCGCGAGAATGCCGACCGCCGCCTCAAGGCAGTGGAGGCCAAGGGCTTCGCGGCCAGGATTTATCCCCGTTTCAACGAGGCCGAGGGGACGGCGCTGCGCGTGCGCGGTCCGCGGGGCGGCGCCGCCGAGCGCCTTCTGGACCGTCTGGCGGCCGGTCGGAAAAAGCGCATCGATTGTCCGGATTGATCGTTTGCCCAGGGGCCGGGGCGCCCCCTACAATGCGGCCCACAGGCTGGTGTAGCTCAGTAGGTAGAGCAGCTGATTTGTAATCAGCCGGTCGCGGGTTCGATTCCTGTCACCAGCTCCATATTTTCAATGGCTTACAAATATCCCGCTGCGGCGGGATTTTTTGTGTAGACGTTATGTAGACGCCGGGTGCGGGGAAAAGGGGAAGGCCGTCGGCGGAAATGGCGTTGTGGACGGCGCGGTGTCTTCACCACCATAATCCGGCGATCCAGAAAAAACTTGAAAAACAACGGCCCGTGACCCAACATATCTACCAACAACACCCCCCACGCCTCTCACTGGACCGGCGCACCATGGGGGGTTACTTTTTTCCGGGGGGCGGGTTTTGAGGTTCACCAAGCCGGCCACCACGTTCGATCAACAGATCGACCGTCTGATCGAACGGGGAATGGAGATCCAGGACCGGAACCGGGCACGCCACTACCTGGCGCACCTCAATTATTACCGTCTTGGCGCCTACTGGCTGCCGTTCGAGGCGGATCATGCCACCCATCGTTTCAGGCCCGGCACCCGTTTCGATGACGTGGTGAGCCTCTATGTGTTCGACCGGGAACTGCGCCTGCTGGTCATGGACGCCATCGAACGGCTGGAGGTGTCCATCCGTACTCAGTGGGCCTATCGGTTGGCGCACGCCCATGGGCCGCATGCCCACATGGATGCCAGGCTGTTCAAGCAGTCAGAAGCGTACTGGAAGTGTCGCACTTCACTGGAAGAGGAGTTGAGACGCAGCAAGGAGGTCTTCGTCTCCCACTACAACAACACCTATTCGGCACCGGCATTGCCGCCCCTGTGGGCGGTCGTCGAGGTCATGTCGCTGGGGCAGCTGTCGAAATGGGTCTCCAATCTGCGGCATGCCAGGGACCGCCAGGCGATTGCGCGGCCTTATGGCCTGGACGAGGTCATCCTGACTTCCTTCCTGCACCATCTGACCATCGTGCGGAACATCTGCGCCCACCACGGGCGGCTGTGGAACCGGCGGTTCGGCTTCCGGTTCAAAATGCCCAGGCGTCCCGGGCCGCTGGGGCAGAGCCTGAATTCGTCGCAGCCCAGGCGGCTGTACAACACGCTGGTGATGCTCGACTACTTCATGACCATCATCAGTCCGGGCCATCATTGGCGTGATCGCCTCCTGGCCCTGCTGGAGAACCGCCCAATCGCCAAATTGGAGGCCATGGGGTTTCCTGGTGACTGGAGGGCCAGGCCTGTGTGGCGAGACGCCTTTTCATGATGGCATGGCCGACGTTCCGTTTCCGGCAGACTCAATCAAATTTGCAGTGACACGCGTGGCTTGACCGGCATCCTTCATTGTTTCGCCGGAGGAAGGTTCAAGGAATTGTCCGCTCGGCCGCTAAGCCTTACCAGCGGATAAATCGTGACCGCGCGTTTCTCGATGCGGTAGAGTGGGGGCCTCGGTCAATGCAACGGCGAGCAGGGATGGATCTGGTGAAAGACAGGGGGGATGTCGGCGCTGCGGGCAGTGAGCGGCGGCGCTATCCGCGTTTCAGAAGTCGGATTACCGCGACGATCACCACCACCGGGCAGCCCGAGCGGGCCTGCGAGGTGCGGGACTACTGTGCCGG